>NZ_CAKVZK010000018.1:0-51045 GCF_934835585.1 Clostridium sp. AF02-29
TAGGTAACAAAAAATGCCGTATTTATGCGGCTTGTGGCGTTTCGCAAACGCCTAACAGAGTGAAATAAGAAAGGAGATTACCGATGCTTCATACAGATTTTCACACCCACACCACGTTCTGCGACGGAAAGAGTACACCGCGGGAGATGGTGGAGGCGGCATACCGGATGGGAATGACCGATTTTGGTGTTTCAGGACATGCCGATTTTTCGATGTTTGAGCCGGGATTCGGGATGGACGACGAGAAGCTTCGCCAGTATACCGAAGAACTTCAAGAACTCCGGGAGGAATACCGGGGAAAGATGAATCTCTATATCGGGATCGAGCTGGATGGACTGGGACCGGTGCAGAAAGCAGAGTACGCGATCGGCTCGACCCATGCGCTCATCAAGGATGGCGAATATGTTTGTGTGGATGATACGGAAGAGAAACTGGTAAAAGCAGTCGAGACGCTGTGGCATGGTGACTGGTACGCCTTTGCACGGGAGTATTTCGAGGCAGAGGCGCAGATTTATGACCGGACAAAATGCGATTTCATCGGACATTTTGACCTGTTGACAAAATTTAACGAGGGATATAAACATTTTGACGAGACGAAAGACGCCTATCTGGAACCGGCGATCACGGCGATGCACAAACTGGCGGCTCTGGGGATTCCGTTTGAGATCAACACAGGCGCCATGTCCCGCGGCTACCGGAGTGCGCCGTACCCGTCCGCAGCTCTGTTAAAAGAGCTGTGTGCCTGCGGCGGACGTATCCTCATCAACTCCGACAGCCACAGTACCGACACGATCGGATATGGGTTTAAGCAGGCGCAGGAGCTGGCGGTGGCGTGTGGATTTAAAAGTGTGTGTGCCCTGAAAACGGGTGGCGGATTTAGGGAGATACTTCTTGTATAAAAAAGACAGAAAGAAAAATATACAAATTCTAAATTTCAACCTTAAAAATGCTGAAAATAAAGCCGAAATATTTTTATTTTTAGTGAATCGTTTTCAGAGAACCCTGCTATAATATGAGCCGTAACAAGGAGATAGATACTTAACAAAACCCCATGGCTGAGGGCTGCTAAGCACAATGTGTTTTCCACACAGGGTGTGCGGAAGACGCAGATCAGATTTTTGGAGGAAAAGACAAATGACTACTTTAAAAGCTGAAAAAAGAAGCATGGATGTTAAGGCAAAGAGACTCAGAAGAGAAGGCTATGTAACAGGCAACGTATTTGGCAAGAAGATTCAGGGCTCCATTCCTGTTAAGATGGAAAAGAAAGACGTGGATCGTCTGCTGAAGACCGAGACCAAGGGCGGACAGATTATGCTGGATGTAGAAGGCGAAGTCTACGATGTCCTGATCAAGGAAGTTGACTATGATGCAATGGCAAATCAGGTTGTAGAGATAGATTTCCAGGCGCTGGTAAGCAATGAGAAGGTTCATTCCGTTGCTGAGATTATCTTCGAGAACCACGACAAGGTAGAAGCTGGCGTTCTGCAGGAGGTACTGAAAGAAGTATCGTACCGCGCATTACCGGCTGCACTGGTTGAGAAAGTCAAAGTTGATGTTGGTGAGATGGAGATTGGTGATACGATTCGTGTCAAAGACCTTTCGATCGCAAAAGATAAAGACATTGATATTCTGACCGATCTGGAGGCAGTAGTTGCTACCGTCACAGCGGTTCACAACAATGTACCGGAGACCGATGAAGAGGCTGACGCAGAAGAAGCTAAATAATTGAAGCGCAGTGCCAGGATGAAGCGAAACGGGATGCTGTCCGCAAGGAAGATAAAAAGTTTCGCGGAATGATTGAAACATGAGAAAAGGCGGATGTACTGACCAGATGGTCGGTATATCCGCTTTTGAATTTTGTATGAACTTTTTTACAGACGGTAAAAGAAGATGAGGTTATGGCTCCATATATGCGTCATAAATTTCCGGATCAATATTCTCGCGGATACTCTCATATACGCTTCCAGCCGCCTCCCGGATGGCATCGCGCGTTTCATCCGAGAGAGTTAAAATCGCGGTGCCGCTCGCTTCGATCGTAGCGATACGGTCAAAGATGCGCGCGTCGGACTGTTCTCTGGCATACTCGGTCGCGGTTTTGGCTGCCTGCGTCATGATTTTCTGTTCTTCTGGAGTCAGGTTCTGGAAGAAATCGTCATTGACAATCAGGGAGATCAGATGCGGCAGGTGGTTCGTCTCGACCACATAATCCTGCTGTTCGTAGAGACGGTTGGAGACGATGACCTCATACGGGTTCTCCTGCGCGTCGATCGTGTGCTGCTGGAGACCGATATACACCTCGCTGAAGGTCATCGGCGTCGGATTGGCGCCGATTGCTTTCCAGAATGCGAGATGATAGCTGTTTTCCATGGTACGGATTTTCTGCCCTTTGAAATCCGCCAGGGAGTAAACCGGTTTATTTGTGCTCATGATGCGGAAACCTTGATCTGCCATGCCGAGCAGGTGGTAACCGCCGTCGGTGTACACCTGGCTGATGAGATTGTAAAAATCCGGATCATCCAGCTTTTTGCGGCAGTCATCCAGCGAATCAAAGACGCATGGAAGGTCAAAAACGGCGAGATCCTTCATGAAAGAAACCTGAGGGGCGGTGTTCTGCACGACAAATGGGATATCGCCGTCCGCGCACGTTTCGAGCAGGTCGCGGTCACCGCCGAGTGTGGAGTTGGCGTAAACCTGAATCCGCATTGCGCCGTTGCTTAAGTCATGTACTTCCTCCGCAAATTTTTCGGCAAACAGCTGCGTTACCGTGTCCTCCGGGCTGGCGGTCGCCAGTGGCCAGGAATAGCGCTGTTCTTCCTGGCTGGAGTCGCAGCCGCTCAGCGCGAGCGAGGCGCCGAATAAAAGAACCGAGGAAGAAATGAGCGCCGCAGCGAATCGGGAAGAAGTCCGGCATCGGCGGGACACTAGGTTTGAAATATAAATCATAATGGGAGATCCTTTCAAATTTAAAAACATCCATTTCATATGTGAAATATTCCATTCACAGCCTGAAAGCGTGAAGCAAGTCGTTATATGAAATCTTTCGGAACTTCAACATTTCCAAGCGTCCATTCAGCATTATAACAATCCCAGCGACAAAGCCGGTATAAACGTAATCAGCAGCAGCGCCACCAGGAACAATCCAATCATCGGCATCGCTTTTTTGGCGATCGCCATGATCGGGACGTCGGTCAGGGAGCTGGCGACAAAGAGGTTGACGCCGATCGGCGGGGTTACGAAGCCGATTGCCAGATTGACAACCATGATCACACCGAACTGGACCGGATCCATGTTGATCGCTGTCACGATCGGGAGCAGGATCGGGGTCAGAATCAGGATCGCCGGGGTTGTATCCATGACCATTCCCACGATAAGCAGGAACAGGTTGATGACAAGCAGGATCATGACCGGGCTGTTGAAATGCTCCAGGATAAAGCTGCTGACCGCCTGCGGCACCTGCATCAGGGTCAGGACTCTGGAAAATGCCGTGGAAGCTGCCAGAATAAAGAGGATCGGTGTGAATGTGCGGATCGCTTCCACAAAAATCGGCGGGATATCCCGGAATTTCATGGTCCGGTAGAGGAACAGGCTGACAAACAGGGCATAGAAAACGGAGATAACCGCTGCTTCCGTGGGGGAGGCGATGCCGCTGTAGATACAGCCAAGGATGATGACCGGGCTTAAGAGAGCGAAAAAGCTTTCGCGCAGCACCCGGAACAGCCCTTTTTCGTGCAGCAGATGGATTTCAGCGTGGATTTTTTCTCTATCTTCGCCGTAACGCCGGCAGTGATAGATGGCATACAGCATCAGGAGCAGACCAATCATCAGACCCGGAATGACGCCGGCTAAGAACAGGCTGCTGACAGAGGCACCGGATGCCATGCCGTACATGATAAACGGGATACTCGGCGGAATGATAACGCCCAGACCGCCTGCGACTGCCACGATCGCGGTAGAGAAAGTCCGGTCATAGCCGAGGGCGCTTAAAATCGGGATCGTCATGCTTCCGACGGCTGCGACGGTTGCCGGGGCAGAGCCGGAGATAGCGCCGTAGAAGAGGCAGGTTACGATGACCGCGCATGGCATACCGGCGGTAAAATTGCCAAGAAAGAAGGCGAATATGTCAAACAGCTTCTTGGAAATACCGCCCTTTGCCATGATGATGCCGGATAAGACGAACATCGGCACGGCGAGCAGGGGAAAAGAATCCAGTCCGCCGAACATGGCGCGGATCAGATACTTAGCGCCGACCGTGAAGGACGGGTCAAAAACGGAAGGGAGAACCGAGGCGATACCGAGCGTGATCGATACCGGGATCGCGATGACAAGCAGCACGACAAAGATAACAAATAAGAGAGCAGCAGGCATCAGTGTTCCTCCTTTCCAGATGGTGTATTTGCCTCGATGAGAGATTCGATTTCATTGGATTCCTTGTCCGGCATATCTGCATTTGCATGGATAAAGGATTCCGGTGTATTGCGCTCCGGGTGGGCCGGATCGTAGACATCTTCGCCGCGGGCAACCTTAAATTCGATGATCCAGCGCTGCAGAATGCGGAATGTTACCAGAAGAAAGGAAACAAACGGCGCTGCCTGAATATAGTACATCGGAATCCCGCAGGCGGGGGATAACTGTCCGCTGTGAATGGCGGACATCATGTAAGAGTATGCAAATGGGATCATATAGAGGAAAAAAATCAGCTCAAAGGTGTGGTTGACAACCTTAAAAAGAGCTTTACCTCTGCGTGGAAAGGCAGCGACGAACTGTTCGATCTTGATAGACAGGCACTTTTTGCTGCAATAGCTGACGCTTAAAAAACCGCTCCAGATAAAGAGAAAACGGGTAACCTCCTCGGACAAGGACAGCGACTGCCCAAGCGCGTAGCGGGAAAATATCTGGATTCCCATAATGAGTGTCATCGCAGCCAGCATGACAACCAGCAGAAATTCTTCCAGGTTTTCATCCAGCCAGTGAAGTGTTTTTTTCATGAATAATCCCCTTGTAAATACGGATAATAGGTTGCTGTTTATGCAGGCACGTTTGAAAACGGATGTGCCGCTTGATAACAATAATAGACCTGCGATGGAGGTAGCAGGTCTTGAGTGTCTCGCGGAGAATCCCTCCGTACCCGCAGGTACAGGGATTTCCGGGAGTAAAAAAATAGGTGGCTAAAAGTATAATATAGGCACTTTTGGAACCGAAAGTGCCGTAAGATAGCGTGGTGGCAGCTGGAATTTGCCGTATTTAAATGCGAAGCCACGGCAAATTCAGTTACTGGGCACGTTAGCGTGAACAGTAACCGAATAACTGGATAAGCCAGATATTACATCGCACTGTGAAGCAGTCCCAGTATAGTCTCCAGCTCCTTTACGCCCATCTGACCCGGTGCGGATGCCTTCCTGGCAGCGCCGAAGGTCATGGAAGAACCAAATACCTCGCCGCAGAGACGGCTGATAACGCCGGTGCCAGCCATCGACATGGTAATGATTGGACGGTCCGCATAGAGGGAAGTCATTTCCTCAGTGGCAGAGAGAAGTGTTAAAACATCTTTCTTGTTCTGCGGCATAACTGCGATCTTCGGGATATCTGCATTCATATCCTGCATCTTACGCAGGCGGTAGATGATGTCGGATTTCTCCGGCGTTTTGTGGAAGTCATGGTTGGAAGCGATGACTTTCACGCCAGCCGCATGTGCGCCGTCGATGATCTTGGTTACAATCGCGTCGCCGGTAAAGATCTCTACGTCAATGAAATCGACATAGCCGGTCTGAGCTGCCTTGATGTTCAGCTTTGCGTAATCTTCCGGCTCGATGGATTTCTCGCCGCCCTCTTTGGAGGTACGGAAGGTCATCAGAATCGGAGTCTCGCCGAGAACGGCACGCAGTTCCTTTAAGACGTCTTCTACCTTCTCAAAATCAAAGACACCTTCGAACCAGTCTACACGCCATTCTACCACATCAACCGGAATAGAATCAAACGTTTTGGCCTCGTCGATGATTTCCTGTTTGGTAACGCCTACGATCGGAACGATGATCTTCGGTGTGCCGGAGCCGATTTCGATATTTCTAACTTTGATAGTATTCATAATCAGAGAATCCTTTCATTTTATCAATAAATATTTATTCGTCGCTTTCTGCCAGAGACACCATTTTCGCGTAGCGGGCATTGACAAAGAGTCCTAAGAGAACGCCGATGGCAGTCAGTACGATATTCATTATCATAACATGGGATGGTGCCATTTTGGAAGCGGCAGTCAAAATTGTGTAATTACATAAGGAAGAAGCAATCATAACCAGTGCGGTTACGGTTCCCTTGATTTTCGGGAACAGCATGTTGCAGACGGAGGTTACAATCTGTAACAGACCGCCCGCGCCTGCCCAGCCGATGATGAAAGCGCCTGCAATCATAAGGGTCTGGCTGTGACCGATGAGTACGGCAACCAAAGTAACGAGGCAGATAACCGGGTAAACGAGGATGAAACGTACATCCTTGATTTTACGGGTCAGCAGGGAGGTGACAACGAGCGCCATCAGGGTACCTGCGGAATAGTAGGTCTGCATGATGGACGGGTTCGCCCAGCCTGCATTTTCTTTTGCGAAGTTCTGCGCGCAGTTTAACCATAACTGGAAGGTACCGGTGCAGGTGAAACCAATCACGATCATGGCGATGGACTCAAACGAAAAATTTGTGTGTTTTAAGCTGGCGATGAGTCCCTCGGATTTGCCCTCTGCCTTCTGCTCAGAATCTGGCAGCGGGAACAGGAAAATAAGTACAAATAAAACAGCGTAAATAATACCGCATCCGATAAATAACGGATTGTAAGATACCATGCCGGTGGCGGTGGTTGTCACAGCAACACCGAGTACGAACGGCAGAAGCATCTGCGCGATCGCAATGAAAAATTTGATTCCCATGGTAGCGACACCCGGAGCACTGCTGATAATCTCGGCAACCGCCGGATAGATACCGGTATCAAGGAACGAGTTGGAGATACCTCCGATGATTGCACATACATAAGCGATTTGATAGCCGCCGTTTTGTCCGGCGCTGAATGCGAAAGCAAGTCCAATCAGGTAAACCGCGTAGGAGGCGCTGCCGATCGCGGTTGAGATGCGGCGTCCCAGTTTGTCGGAAAGTGGTCCGGCAAATGGAAGTGCAATCAGACGTCCGAGTCCTAAAGCAGCGGAAATCGCGGTGATCGCCATTGCCTCAACGCCCCAGGCTGCGGCAAGCGCTTCCTTGATGACTGCCTGTCCGAGAATCGAACAGCCGACGCCATGGATAAAGTAGTTTAAGTACATGATAAGTGCACTTGGCAGATATTTCTTGTTCATGATTTTCTCCTTAATTCAAGATCCGCCTGCCGGGCTGCCGTTTCGGAAACCGGGCGGATGATGGCTGATGTTCTGTCACAAACACAAAGGAGATGCCGATATAAAAAGTTCTGTTTTAGTGTTAAAAAAATAACACGTTTGATGCCTTTATTCTAACAATTATTATAGCCGAAGTCTAATACTTTTATAGCAAAAAAACAATGCATTTTAAGCATTAATGTGTTATAAATATGATTATGGAAGTTTGGTGTGATGCATTTACGGCTGATATTGCGAAGGGTTAATACGAAGATACATAAAGACGGGGGACGTTAGGAATGACATTGAATCAGATTTTATATTTTCAGAAGATAGCGAATCTGGAAAATTATCATCAGGCGGCGGAAGAATTATATATATCACAGCCATCCCTGAGCCGGTCGATGGCATCACTGGAAAATGAGCTGGGCGTGACGCTCTTTGAAAAAGAAGGACGCGGGGTGACCCTGACGAAGGCGGGGAGGATGTTTTTGGAGTACGCGGACCGGATTCTCACAGACTGCCACATCGCGGTCGGAAAAATGCGGGAGATTTCGATGGATGGGGGAAAGATCGACATCGGTTACGTGTTTCCGCTGGCCGGCCACTATATCCCGCACCGGGTCAAGCTCTTTTTAGAACAGCCGGAAAATCAAAAGGTTGTGTTTAATTTCTGGCAGAATCACACACCGGCGATTGCAAAAAAGGTAAAAACGGGTGAATTAGATGTAGGCTTTGGCGGCTGTCTGGAAAAGGATGACATGGAATTTTTCCCGGTGGCGAACCAGAAGCTTGTTATCATCACACCGAAGGATCATCCGCTGGCGCAGCGGGAGAGAATTCCATTTGCGGAGCTGAACCGGTATCCGGTAATTGGATACGATAAGGACTCCTGGATGGGGACGCGCACCCGCGCGCTCTATGCGAAATACAACATCCAGCCGGACATTGTCGTGGAGTGCCCGGACGAATATTCGATCGTCGCGCTGGTGCGGGAGAGTTTTGGCATCGCACTGATGCCGCGCACGGACATTCTGGAGCTTTCTCAGGGAGTCTGTATTCACCCGATTGAAAATTTGGACATTTATCACCAGATCTTTATGTTTTGGATGAAAGAACGCTACCGGCTTCCGGCGGTGGAACGCTTTATTGAATATATGAAACAGCAGGCGCGTCAGGACGGTCTGCAGGCGGAACGGGAAACCGATAGCAAAAACGTATTGAAAATTTACCTGAAAGATATTGTTAATTTTTAAGCAAAACGGTTATGATAAAAGTGTCACAAACACAGGGATGCCTCTCATGCAATGGAGAAGGAGAATTTCATCATGAAGAGCAAATACCCGAAAATTTTTGAACCGATTACCATTAAGCGCATGACAATCAAAAACCGTGTTGCCATGACGCCGATGGGTACTAACTATGGCGAGACGAGCGGTGAGATGAGCAACCGCCATATGAATTATTATTCCCTGCGTGCCAAGGGAGGAACTGGTCTGATTATTCTGGAGAATGCCAATATTGAATATCCGGTTGGTTCCAATGGCACAAGCCAGATCCGCATCGATCACGACAGCTTTATGCCGCGTTACTATCAGTTAGTCGAGAATCTTCACAAGAATGGCGCGATGGTAGCGATTCAGGTCAACCATGCGGGTGCTTCTGCATCCTCTGCCAGAACCGGTATGGAGACGGTGTCTTCCTCCAATATCCCGACCAAGGCAGGCGGCGAGATTCCACGTCCGATGACAAAGGAAGAGATCCTGACGACCGTAAAAAAATACGGTGAGGCGGCGAAACGTGTACAGGCGATCGGATTTGATGCGATTGAGATCCACTGCGGTCATTCTTATCTGATGAGTCAGTTTATTTCCCCGTATTACAACAAAAGAACCGATGAATTCGGCGGCTCTGTCGAGAATCGTCTCCGTTTCCCGAAGATGGTTCTGGAAGAGGTGCGGAAAAATGTAGGTCCGTGGTTCCCGATCATCGTCCGTATCTCTGCGGAAGAGCGCGTGCCGGGCGGCAACACGCTGGAAGACACACTGGAATACCTCGAATATCTGGATGAGTACGTAGATATGTACGATGTATCCTGCGGTCTGAACCCGTCCTTACAGTATCAGATTGACTCGAACTTCCTGCCGGATGGCTGGCGTTCCTACATGGCAAGAGCCGTGAAAGATAAATTTGGTAAACCGGTTATCAATGCGGGCAACTACCGCGATCCGGAGGTCGTTGAGAAAGTATTGGAGAGCGGCGATGTCGATATTGTCGGAATGGGACGCGGACTCATTGCAGAGCCGAACTGGGTCAGCAAGGTGCAGAACGGTGAGGAAGAGATTCTCCGTAAATGTATCTCCTGTAACGTCGGCTGTGCGGGCAACCGAATCGGCGTCAACCGCCCGATCCGCTGTACCGTCAACCCGGCTGTTCCGGAGGGCGATATCTACAAGAAGCTGAAAGTCAATAAAAACTGCAACGTAGTTGTAGTCGGCGGCGGTACAGCCGGTCTGGAAGCAGCCTGCACGGCAGCCGAGGTTGGATGCAACGTATTCTTATTAGAAAAGAGTGGTAAATTAGGCGGACTTTCCACCTTCATCTCCGACCTGCCAAGCAAGAACCGTATGAAAGACTTCCCGAAATATCTGGAAGCACGTGCGAAGAGACTGAAAAACCTGTATGTTTTCCTGAACTGCGAGGCAACCGTGGACAAGATCAAACAGTTCAAGCCGGATATCATTGTCAACGCAACCGGTTCTGTTCCAGTCGTTCCGCCAATCAAGGGACTCAAGGAAAACATCGCAGCCGGTCATGTCGATACCATTTTCGAGATGATTCAGAAAGTAAAAGCCGGAGAATACCCGGATGATTTCTGCAAGGGCAAAAAAGTGGTTGTAGTCGGCGGCGGCTCCGTTGGTCTGGATGTTGTGGAGTATTTCGCACCGCGCGGCGCGGAGTGTACCATCGTGGATATGCTCCCGCAGATTGGTATGCTGGCAGATCCGATCACGAAATGTTCCATGCGTGAGACCCACGACAAATATGGTGTGAAAGAGTACGTGAATACTGCGCTGCAGGAAGTCAAAGAAAACGCATTTACCGTGAAGCTGCCAGATGGCACGATCGAGGATCTGAACTTTGACCTCGGCTTCAACTGTCTGGGAATGCGCGCCAACAATCCAATTCTGGTACAGCTTGAAGAGGCATTTGACAACACAGATACCTTCATTTACCCGATCGGAGACTCTGTCCGCGCCCGCCGTATCATGGAGGGAACGATGGAAGGACGTGCGATTCTGAATGTGCTGGAAGCGAGAGGATTTTTAGAGCTGGCACCGTTGGAGTAAGAAATTGAATATCGTATTTGAAAGATTCTGACTGTTCGCTGAACGAATGATATCATTTTATTTGATTATAAAAAATAGAGAAGAAAAGAGGAAATTATCATGCCAAACATTACAGGACATACCGAATTAGTAGGATTAATGGCTTACCCGATCCGTCATACACAGTCTCCGACCACCCACAACCTTGCCTATGACAAGAATGGCGACGATGTTATCCAGCTTGCGTTCGAGGTAGACAACGATACCCTGGAAGCAGCGGTTGAGAGTATCCGTGCGCTGAAGATGCTGGGTTCCAACATCTCCATGCCGAACAAGACCGTCGTTCACAAATATCTGGATGAGGTAGATGAGGCTGCAAAGCTGTGCGGCGCGATCAACACTGTAGTCAACACCCGTGACAAAGACGGCAATGTAACCGGATACCTGAAGGGTTACAACACTGACGGTATGGGCTACTGGCAGGGAATTAAGGAAGAAGGCATTGATTTCAAGGGAATGAAGATGGTTCTCATCGGTACCGGCGGTGCAGCAACCGCTATCGCAGTACGCGGCGCATTGGACGGCATTGCAGAGCTGCATATCTTCAATATCAAAGATAAATTCTATGCACGCGGCGAGGAGATCGTTGATATCATCAACAAGAACTCTAACTGCAAGGCCGAGATGCATGACCTGGGCGATCTGGCACTCTTAAAAGAGAAAATGCACGAAGCAGACATTTTCTGTGATGCAACCGGCGTTGGTATGCACCCGCTGGAGGATCTGTCCAATATCCCGGATCCGTCCTATTTCCGCAAGGATCTGATCGTAACTGATACGGTATATGCACCGCGTGAGACCGTGATGATGAAGCAGGCCAAAGAAGCTGGCTGCACCCGCGTATACAACGGCATGAGCATGATGCTGTTCCAGGCGCTGATCGCGATTGAACTGTATACAGGAAAATCAACACCGGTGGATTACATGAAGGAGAAGCTAGGAATCTAATTAAACTATATCCCCTACAGTTATACCTGCTATTCCGCATTAGCACTTGCGTTCATATCCTGATTCGGGTATAATAATAAAACACACTTTCAATGTAAAGTGCAAAAGTGATTTGAATGAATACAAGTGAAGAAGGATGAGACAGATGGATGAATTAAAGAAGCTGCGAAATGATTTGGACATGTGCGACGAGATTCTGATCGATGCCCTGCGGATGCGCTGCCAGATTATCCAGGAGATTACAAATTATAAACAGAAAAACGGACTTCCGATTTACCAGGCAGAGGAGGAAGAGCGCAAGAAGAGCAAGATGCTTGCGAAGCTGGATGATTATGAATACAAAAAGTCAATCATGGCAGTTTACGACAGCATCCTCTACCGGAGCAAACGGATCCAGTCCCATGAGTTGTTTGGGTTCAATATTTTCCTGATCGGATTTATGGGAGTCGGAAAGAGCACCGTTTCGAATGCACTGCAGAATACCTTTGCGATGGATGTGGTGGAAATGGATGAAATGATCGCGAAAAAGAACAACATGAGCATTTCCGAGATCTTCGATCTGCACGGCGAGGCATATTTCCGCAACGAGGAGACAAACCTGCTGAAGGAAGTAGGGAAAGAGAAAAATAAGATTGTATCCTGCGGCGGCGGTGTGGCGATGCGGGAGGTCAATATCCAGGAGATGAAGAAGAGCGGCAAGGTTATACTTCTGACTGCAAAGCCGGAGACGATTCTGGAGCGTGTCAAAGAGAACCATGACCGTCCGCTTCTGGAAAATAATAAGACAGTGGAATATGTTTCCGAACTGATGGAGAAGCGCAGACCGGCGTATGAAGCGGCAGCGGATATTGTGATCGCGACCGATGGAAAATCAGCGAATGAGATCTGCGAGGAGATCATTGCACAGGTGAAGAAGTTTAAATAATGTGACTGCTCAGAAAGTTCTGACAGAGAAAACGAAAGGGGAAAAAAGATGTCGAATCATATCACAGGACACACAGTTTTACTTTGTTTACTGGGAAGCCCGGTCGCACACAGTGTTTCGCCGGAGATGCACAACGAGGCGTGCAGCCAGTTGGGTCTGGATTATACATATCTGGCGTTTGATGTGCCGGAAGAGAAGATGCCGCAGGCGGTTGAGGGACTGCGGACGATGGGCGCGCGCGGCTGGAATATCACGATGCCGGGCAAAAATATCATGTGCAAGCTGGCAGACAAGGTTTCACCGGCTTCCGAGATTTCCGGCGCCTGCAATACGATTGTCAACGACGACGGTGTTCTGACTGCTTATACGACCGATGGCGTCGGATTTATGCGTGCAGTTGCAGAAAATGGTGTAGACATCATTGGCAAGAAAATGACGCTTTTAGGCGCTGGCGGCGCCGCAACCGCGATTCTTGTACAGGCAGCTTTAGACGGCGTGGCAGAAATTAACGTATTTAACGTCAAGGACGCGTTCTATCCGAGAGCCGAGGAGATTGTAAAGAAACTGAACGAGCGCACAGGGTGCAAGGTAACCCTGCATGACTACTCCGATCCGGAGATCCTGCGCCAGTCCATCGCAGACAGCGCGATTCTGGTAAATGGTACTTCCGTCGGCATGGCTCCGAAGACAGACAACACGATCATTACTGATACAACGATGTTCCACAAAGACCTGTTCGTATTCGATGTCATCTACAATCCTCAGGAGACCCGTTTACTGCGCGAAGCAAGAGCGGCAGGCTGCAAGACCAGCAACGGTATGTACATGCTTCTCTATCAGGGAGCTGCATCCTTTGAACTCTGGACAGGACAGCAGATGCCGGTGGAGATCATTAAAGAGAAATATTTTACAAAATAGGATTTGAAGAACGGCACACCGCATTCTCGTTACTTAGTGATGAGAATGCGGTGTGCCGTTTTTCATCATTTATAAACCTTTATGCCCACAAATCTGCTCCTCCAGCACACTCATCAGCACCTTCATATCAATCGGCTTCGCCACATGATCATTCATTCCGGATTCCAGCGCCCGCTCTTTATCCTCTGTAAATGCATTCGCTGTCATCGCAACGATCGGAATGCCAGCCTTCTTCTTATCCGAAAACCGCCGGATCGCCCGCGTTGCCTTGTAGCCGTCCATGATCGGCATCTGGATATCCATCAGAATCAAATCATAATAATCTTCCGGCGCTTTTTGCAGCATTTCCAGGCAGGCAACCCCGTCATTTGCCCGTTCGACCAAAAGCCCCTCGCGGGTCAAAAGTTCGATGGAAATTTCGGCGTTCAGATCATTATCCTCCGCAAGAAGAATCCGGCAGCCGGATAGAGTCTGGGCAGCTGTTTCATCGAATGCGGTAGGCTCTGTTTCCTCCCGCGAGGAAATCCGGCATGGGATCCGGACAGTAAACGTTGAACCTTCTCCGAGCTTGCTCTTTACCTCGATCGTTCCATGCATCAGATCCACCAGATTTTTCACGATTCCCATGCCAAGCCCGGTGCCTTCAATGCCGCTGACGGTGGAAGAACGCTCCCGTGAAAATGATTCAAAAATATGCGACTGGAATTCCTCGGAAATGCCGATGCCGGTATCGGTGATTGCGATTTCTGTGATACACCAGCCGTCCGTTTCACCAGGCTCCTGGCGGAGGGCACAGGAGATCGTCCCGCCCTTGGCGGTATATTTGATCGCATTGCTCAAAATATTCAATATAATTTCGGACATATACGTCATGTCAATGTAGATATATGGGTACGAAATGTCCTTGTTCACATGAAAATGCTGCTGTTTTTCTTCCAGGGCAGTCTGAACCATGACGATACAGGAATCAAAACTTTTCTCAGTCTGGACGGAGGTTTCTTCAATGTGTATCTGGTTATTCTCAATCTGTGAAAACTGAAGAATATTGTTGATGATAGAGAGCATCTTTTCACCGGAAATATGGATCTTGTCCATATATTCACCGATTTTTTCCGGTTCCTGCAGATGGTTTCTGGCAAGTTCTGCGTAACCGAGGATCGCATTCATCGGTGTCCGGATATCATGTGACATATTGAACAGGAAGGTCGATTTCGCCTTGTTGGCTGCCTCTGCTGCTTTTGCGGTCTGTTCCAGAAGCAGCTGCTGGGTGAGTTCTCTGGACTTCTGCTTCTTTGTATAAAAATAGGAAATAACAATTAGCAGAAGTGCTATCATGCTCGCGGCAGCGGCGATTCCAAAGGAGGAACGGTTGATCGCCTCAATCGATCGGTAAGTGTCTTCCATATCAATCTCGATACAAAGGGCACCGAGAATGTCATTGGTTCCGTCGGAGGCAATGACCGGATAGCAGGCGGTAAAAATATGCCCCCATGTGGTATCAATGATCTTTTGTGAGTGGATCGTTTTGCCGGAGAGGGCAGCTTCCAGATACGGAACCATTTCCTCTTCCAGGTAGGTGCCCGGATAAGCAAAATCAGGTGCTTCCAGATCCAGGCCATCGATCAGGTAGATGGGTTTTCCGCCCGGTCCACGCTTGGCAGTGTATAAGTAGCGCGCGTCGAATTGAGGCTGCGAAGCTCATTTAAATAAGACTGCAGGCTTCGATACTGCGCGGAGTTCATATCGGATTTTGTATTGATCTGTTCAAAATCTGCCCGCGTCAGCCGGCTCGATATCGCCCGGTGAACCGCGTCCGAACAGGAAATATTCCGTTCTACGGCGGCGCTCAGGGTGATGCGGCTGTTGCTTTTCAGCAGTGCAACGGTGTATAAGGAAATGAAAAATACTGCCAGAAGAAGCAAAAAGGTAAAGTTAAAGGCATGATAAGAAAAGCTTCTTGATGGGATATTTTCGTTGGATGGATGATTCATAAGTTAGATTCAACTTTCATGTAAATGCAGGGTTTATAGTTAAAAAACAGATCGAGTTGTTGATAATAAATGTAACATAAAACAGGTAAATCGGCAAGAAAGATATGCTTACATGAAAATTTTAAAAAAAAAGTTTTCACAAATTCTTCATAAAAAATTAGCACTCTACTCTTGACAGTGCTAACAACAAGTGTTATATTACTGCTAGAACAAAAGAAGACCAAAAGGTTTTCACAGATTGTTCGAAAGGAGGCAGGTTTATGAATATCAGTAAATTTACCCAGAAGTCTCTGGAAGCCGTTCAAAATACGGAAAAGCTGGCGTATGAATATGGAAACCAGCAGATTGATCAGGAACATTTGCTGTACAGTCTTTTGACTGTGGAAGACAGCTTGATTTTTAAATTAATAACAAAGATGGGAATCTCGGGCGACCAGTTCCGTGATGAGGTGCAGCAGGCGATTGGAAAGCTGCCGAAGGTATCCGGCGGTCAGGTGTATTTCTCCAACGATGCCAACAAGGTGCTGGTGAACGCGGAGGACGAAGCCAAGGCGATGGGGGACGAGTATGTTTCCGTCGAGCACTTATTTCTGGCGATGTTAAAACAGCCGAATAAGGCGGTCAAGGAACTGTTCCGTCTCTACGGCATTACGAAAGAGAGCTTTTTGCAGGCGCTTTCGACCGTGCGCGGCAACCAGCGTGTCGTCAGCGATAATCCGGAGGCAACGTATGACACTTTAAATAAATACGGTTACGATCTGGTGGAACGTGCGAGAGATCAGAAGCTCGATCCGGTCATCGGCCGTGACAGTGAGATCCGTAACGTGGTTATGATTCTCTCCAGAAAGACGAAAAACAACCCGGTTCTGATTGGTGAACCTGGCGTCGGTAAGACAGCCGTTGTCGAAGGACTGGCACAGCGTATCGTGCGCGGCGATGTCCCGGAGGGCTTGAAGGACAAGAAATTGTTTGCCCTGGATATGGGAGCTCTGATGGCGGGCGCGAAGTACCGCGGCGAGTTCGAAGAGAGACTGAAAGCGGTGCTTGACGAGGTCAAGAAGAGCGAGGGACAGATTATTCTGTTTATCGATGAGCTGCATACGATCGTCGGCGCGGGCAAATCCGAGGGCGCGATGGATGCCGGGAATATGCTGAAGCCGATGCTGGCGAGAGGTGAACTGCACTGTATCGGTGCGACGACCCTGGATGAGTACCGTAAATATATCGAAAAAGACGCGGCTCTGGAACGTCGTTTCCAGCCGGTTCACGTTGATGAGCCGACCGTGGAAGATACGATTTCCATTCTGCGTGGTCTGAAAGAGAGATATGAGGTTTACCACGGAGTCAAGATTACCGACTCTGCGCTTGTATCGGCGGCAATCCTCTCGGATCGTTATATCACGGATCGTTTCCTTCCGGATAAGGCGATCGACCTGGTCGATGAAGCGTGCGCGATGATCAAGACCGAGATGGATTCAATGCCGGCGGAGCTGGATGAACTGTCGAGACGTATCATGCAGTTGCAGATTGAAGAGGCTGCGCTTAAGAAAGAGACTGACCACTTAAGTCAGGATCGTCTGGCAGAACTGCAGAAAGAACTGGCAGAACTCAAGAGCAGCTTTTCGACCCAGAAAGCCCAGTGGGAGAATGAAAAATCTTCCGTTGATAAGCTGTCCAAGCTGCGTGAAGAGATTGAACATGTAAATGGCGAGATTCAGGCAGCGCAGCAGGCGTATGACCTCAACAAAGCGGCTGAACTCCAGTACGGCAAGCTGCCGGAACTGCAGAAACAGTTGGAGGAAGAGGAAGAGAAAGTGAAAAATCAGGATCTCAGTCTGGTACATGAGAGTGTCACCGAGGATGAGATTGCCCGGATTATTTCGAAGTGGACCGGTATTCCGGTTGCCAAACTGACCGAGAGCGAGCGCAGCAAGACCCTGCATATGGACGAACTGCTGCATAAACGTGTCATCGGACAGGATGAGGGCGTTACCAAGGTAACGGAGGCGATTATCCGTTCCAAAGCGGGCATCAAGGATCCGACGAAACCAATCGGTTCGTTCCTGTTCCTAGGTCCGACCGGTGTCGGCAAGACAGAGCTTGCAAAAGCGCTGGCGGAGGCATTGTTTGACGATGAGAACAACATGGTTCGTATCGATATGAGTGAATACATGGAGAAACATTCCGTTTCCCGTCTGATCGGAGCGCCGCCAGGATATGTCGGATATGACGAGGGCGGTCAGCTGACCGAGGCAGTACGGCGCAAACCGTATTCCGTTGTCCTCTTCGATGAGGTTGAGAAAGCGCACCCGGATGTATTTAACGTCCTGCTGCAGGTTCTGGATGATGGACGTATCACGGATTCGACCGGCAAAACTGTCGATTTCAAGAATACGATCCTGATTATGACCTCCAACATCGGTTCCCAGTATCTGCTGGATGGCATCGATGAAAAGGGACAGATCAAGCCGGAGGCGGAAAGCTCCGTTATGCATGACTTGAGAGCGCACTTCCGTCCGGAGTTCCTGAACCGTCTGGATGAGATTATTCTCTTTAAGCCGCTGACGAAAGGCAACATCGGAGGCATCATTGAGCTTCTGATTGCAGATGTCAACAAACGTCTGGCGGATAAGGAGTTAAAGATTGCCCTGACGGACGAGGCAAAGGATTTCATCATTGAAAATGGCTACGATCCGGTTTACGGTGCAAGACCGCTGAAACGGTACCTGCAGAAGAACGTTGAGACACTGGCAGCGAAGCTGATTCTGGCGGACGGCGTCCGTGCGGGCGATACGATAGAGATCGGGCTTTCGGATGGCAAGCTGACGGCTTCGGCTGTTCATAGCGCGTAAGCGGAAAACGTCTTACGGCGGATTTATAACTATTATATAGAAGAAACAATAGGGCGCGGAGAAGTGCGAAAGAGCTTCCTCTGCGCTCTTTTTATGTATTTCTGAGATTTTCACAGTCTTGACATTGCCCGGCAACTTTACTAAAATGATTCCATAATGACCGGACTATATCATTTGTTCCGGAAGTCAGTCAGATGAGGAGAAGATGAGATGAAAATTGCGATTGGAAATGACCATTCGGCGGTAGAACTGAAGAACATTATTGTGGATTTCCTGAAAGAAAAAGGAATCGAAGTGTTAAATCTGGGTACAGACAGCAGCGAGAGCTGTGATTATCCAGTTTATGGAGAGAAGGTAGGTCGTGCAGTTGTTTCCGGCGAAGCCGATTTGGGTATCGCAATCTGCGGTACCGGTCTTGGTATTTCACTGGCAGCTAACAAGGTAAAAGGCGTGCGCGCCTGCGTATGCAGCGAGCCGTACACAGCGGTGATGTCCCGCCGCCACAACGATGCCAATGTACTTTGCTTCGGCGCCCGCGTGGTAGGAAGTGAGCTTGCGAAGATGATTGTTGACGAATGGATCAACGCAGAATTTGAGGGCGGACGCCATCAGAGACGCGTGGATATGATTATGGCGATTGAGGAGAAAGACTGATTCAGAGTCAGAGGTAACGGATGAAATCATAAGGCAGGCTGACAGCAGGATGCGGGATGCCTGTGAGAACAAAAAGAGGCAGCTGTAAAGAGATGGAGCAGCCGCGAAAAGAACAGGAGGAAGCAGGAAATGATCACAGAAGATATTCGCTACATCGGTGTAAACGACCATGACATTGACTTGTTTGAGGGGCAGTATCAGGTGCCAAATGGTATTTCATATAACTCATACGTGATTATGGATGAAAAGATCGCGATCATGGATACGGTAGACAAGCGCAAACAGACGGAATTTCTGGAAAATCTGGAAACTGCACTGGCTGGAAGAACCCCGGATTATCTGGTAATCAGCCACATGGAGCCGGATCATGCATCAAGTATCCAGGCAGTCGTAGAACGGTACCCGGAAATCACACTGGTAGGCAATGCGAAGACATTTCCGATGCTGAAACTGTACTTTGATCTTGATACCAGCCGTGCGCTGACGGTCAAGGAGGGCGATACCCTGAAACTGGGGCGCCATGAGCTGACGTTCGTCATGGCACCGATGGTACACTGGCCGGAGGTTATGGTAAGCTATGATTCCTGCGACAAGGTGCTGTTCAGCGCCGACGGTTTCGGCAAGTTCGGTGCGCTTGATGTGGATGAGGACTGGGACTGCGAGGCGAGACGCTATTATTTCAATATTGTAGGAAAATATGGAATGCAGGTGCAGACACTTCTTAAGAAAGTAGCCGGTCTTGAGATCCAGCTCATCTGCCCGCTGCATGGACCGGTTCTGAAAGAGACGATCGGTCATGTGCTTGAAAAATACCAGATTTGGAGCAGCTACGGCGTCGAGTCTGAGGGGGTATTTATCGCATATGCGTCCCTGCATGGCAATACCGAGGATGCGGCGAAGAAATGCAAGGAAATTCTTGAGAAAAAAGGATGCCCGAAGGTGGCAATCGCGGATCTGGCGCGCGGTGATATGGCGGAGGCGCTGGAAGATGCATTCCGGTATGGAAAAATTGTATTGGCAGCACCGTCCTATGACGCGGGTGTGATGCCGGTTATGGCAGATTTCCTGCACCACTTACAGAGCAAGAATTACCAGAAACGCACCGTTGCCCTGATTGAAAACGGTTCCTGGGCGCCGAGTGCAGCGCGCACGATGAAGGGAATGCTGGATGCGATGAAGGAGATCACGGTGGTTGAACCGGTCGTTACGGTTCGCGGGGCGCTCAAGGAGAGCGATATTCCGTCGCTGGAGCAGATGGCGGAAGCGCTGCTGGCATAAGAAGCGTCTGGTGACAGAATGAGCTTGTTTGCTTTTGTCAGATGGCGAAGTAAATGAGCAGAGAAATTCAAAAAATTGCGAAATAGTGAGCGTATTTAATGAGACTTGAAAAAGGCTTTTTTAAATAAAAAATCCGGAGAGACAAAAAATCCACTTGATGATTTTGTATGGATGACAGAAAAAGAATAGGAGAAACAGACATGGTAGATGAGGTAATGAAGTTCATTACAGAGGCAGACCCGGAAGTGGGAGAAGCCATTGAAGCAGAGGCAGCCCGTCAGAGAAGAAACCTGGAGCTGATCGCTTCGGAGAATATTGTATCGGAGCCGGTTATGATGGCGATGGGATCGGTATTAACCAACAAATATGCGGAGGGATATCCGGGAAAACGTTACTACGGCGGATGCCAGTGTGTCGATGTTGTAGAGTCCATCGCGATCGAGAGAGCGAAAAAACTGTTTGGCTGTGATTATGCAAACGTACAGCCGCATTCCGGCGCGCAGGCAAACATGGCGGTATTTATCGCAATGCTGAAACCGGGTGATACTGTTATGGGCATGAACCTGGATCACGGCGGACATCTGACACACGGAAGCCCTGTCAATTTCTCCGGTTTATATTTCAACATTGTGCCGTATGGTGTCGATGACAATGGCGTGATTGATTACGAAGAGGTAGAGCGCATTGCACTGGAAGCAAAACCGAAGCTGATCATTGCAGGTGCAAGTGCCTATGCAAGAGAGATTGATTTCAAACGTTTCCGTGAAATTGCAGACAAAGTAGGCGCATACCTGATGGTCGATATGGCTCATATCGCTGGTCTGGTAGCAGCCGGTCTTCACCAGAGCCCGATTCCGTATGCAGATGTTGTTACGACAACCACTCATAAGACACTGCGCGGACCGAGAGGCGGTCTGATTCTGGCAAATAAGGAAGCAGCTGAGAAGTTCAACTTCAACAAGGCGATTTTCCCGGGAACCCAGGGCGGTCCGTTAGAGCACATCATCGCTGGCAAGGCAGTCTGCTTCGGCGAGGCGCTGAAACCAGAATTTAAAGAGTATCAGCTTCAGGTAAAGAAGAATGCAGCAGCGCTGGCAGCCGCACTTCAGAAGCAGGGATTCAAGATTCTGACCGGCGGAACCGATAACCACCTGATGTTAGTCGATCTGCGCGGCATGGATATTTCCGGTAAAGAGCTGCAGAACCGCTGCGATGAAGTATACATTACCCTGAACAAAAACACCGTTCCGAACGACCCGAGAAGCCCGTTCGTTACCTCCGGTGTCCGCATTGGTACTCCGGCTGTTACCACCCGTGGACTCAAAGAAGAAGACATGGAAGTCATCGCAGAGTGCATCTGGCTGGCAGCTACCGACTTCGAGAACAAGGCAGATTACATCCGTGCGGAAGTGACGAAGCTGTGTGAGAAGTATCCGTTATATAAATAAGTAGAGAAGAATACGGAGCGAAAAATTTGCCAGTCTATAGATTCAGAAAAATGCTGGAAAATTAATGCACAAATAACAATAAGAAAAAGGCTGTATTACCTGCCGCATGGAAGCGCGCGGTGGGTGATACAGCCTTTTTTATTTCAACCATTTTTCCTAGAAATTAAGTTTTTGTCCAATTCCTTTTTCCAACGCTTTTTCATAGATAAGCTGTGCTGTCCGCACATCAAAAAGTCCCATGCCGACGGATTTAAAGCAGCGGGTTTCATTCTGCTCATGCGGATGTCCCTGCTTGGTATCTTCGATCAGATCCTCGATAAAGTGGACGCGCTCCTGTGTCAGAACGCCCTTTTCCAGCGGAATTTTCAGATCGCCGCTCTCCTCGCAGGCATACGGAAGCTCGGTGTACGCGTTCTTGACGAGTTTCCACACCGCATCCGGCAGTTCGCGCCGTTCCGGACGCCAGGAGCCGATGGCAACAAAGCATTTACCGCGAAGCAGCTCTTCATCATCCGGGTAGACCGGATCGATCGCCTGGGTGGCGGAGATCAGGACGCGGCTGTGCTCAGCCAGTTCACGGGTATCCGCGCAGGTATGAATCTGGATGGCGTTTTTTCCAAACGATGCCAGACGCGCCGATAAGCGCTCGATAAAGCCGGAAAGATCCTTAGCGTATGCGTCATACAGATAAATATCTGTGATCGGGCGCACCTCGCAGGCATAGAGAAGTTGGTGTAGTCCCTGCATACCGCAGCCAACCAGACCAACTGAGGCAGCATCCTCTGGAGCCAGATAGCGCAGTGCGACACCGCCGACCGCACCGGTCCGCATTGCGGTCAGGGCACTTCCGTTCATAATCGCCTTCGGCAGACCGGTCTTTGCGTTATTTAAAATCATAAGTCCGTTCAGATACGGAATTCCCAGAGAGGGATTGTCCGGAAATTCAGATAACATCTTTGTACCGATGACGGAATCCAGAAAACACGGCATATAGAGCATCATATTTTTATCACGCTGTGCGATAAAACGATCCGGCATCTTGTAATTACCACTTTTGTGAATCGCATACGCATCTTCAATCGCGTCCATGACATCCTCTAAGGTGACGGACTGCCACATTTCTTGTTCGCTGAGAAATAACATATCAAAACCTCCTGAATATTTATGAATGAAATAAAACATATATACTAAAAATAGATTTATCACAAATCAAATGCGGTTTGCATAGCCGGATTGTAGCAGTTTCACGTTTCATTGTCAAGATGAAAACAGAATAAAAATTGAGTTGCATATTTGAAATGGGGCGTGTATAGTAAAGAAAATTGTAGCGGTTCAGTAGGTTTACGCATTTACTGAGCTACAGGAAATGGATAAAATTAGTACAAGCGAGAAGGGAAGAATACCTGGAAAGGAAGGGGTAATGGGAGAAGTAATTAAAGTATTAGACTGGTTGTTAGAGAATTTGGTACAGATATGCACAGTCATGCTGGAATTGTTTGGAATCATTGTGCTGGTTTCGACAGCGGTATCCTGCTTTGTTCAGTGGATACGAAACAAGCGTCAGCTGATCCGCCTGAATCTGGCACAGGGAATTGCGCTGGCGTTGGAATTCAAGATGGGCGGCGAGGTGCTCAGGACAGTTGTGGTACGGGAGTGGTCGGAACTTGGAATTTTGGGAGCCATCATTGTCCTTCGGGCAATGCTTACATTTTTGATTCATTGGGAGATCAAGAACGAAAAAAGAGAAACCAAGGAAGAGCAGGGAGAAAAGCCAGAGTAAAAAGGGGCACGAAAAAGGGAGTCTGCAGGATGAGCGGACTCCCTTTTTTTCGTGGTTAAACAAGATTAATGCGAAAATTATTTGTCGTAGAAATGAATGCGTTCCAGAATTTGCTTCTGGCTCTTGATTTCCATTTTGGAATAAATGGAAGCCAGATGCTTTTTGACAGTAGGGATGCTGACGAAGAGGGTGGAAGATATCTGATCGTTGGAATATCCACGCAGTAAAAGGCTTAAAACATTTACTTCTCGGTTCGTCAGGGAAAAATCCCGGCTGATCTGGGAAAGAGTACGATCCATCACATAGGATAAATCGAAGAACAGACATACAAAGCAGTCGTTGTCTGGTCCCTCCTTAAGATGAGAGCGGCTTACCTCCAGAAACAAAGGGCTGTTTTCCATCTTGTATTCGATATTTTGTCCCGTAATGCTTCCGGAACGGAGCAGCTGACGGCAAAGAGAGCGAAAACAGTTGGAAATGGGGTTGTTGGATAAATCTGCAAATCCATGATTCTCCATGTATGTATGGTAGGTTGTGTTGCACCCGATAAAATTCAGTTTATCGTCAAAACAGCCGATTCCGATGCAGTTGTAATTTTCCAGTACATGAAATGCCCGTCCGATGTTGAGCTCCCGCCCGTAATTTTTAAATACGTTGCAGAAATGCGGCTGGAATAACCGGACAAGGCTTAATTCATCTGGCAGGAAATTTTTTTTATCGTTGGATCGGTGGATGGAAAACACTCCCCGCAGATCCCGGTTCCGAATCGAAAAATTCGTTTCAATGGAATCATGCAGCCCCATGGGAAGTAGAAATTCCTGAAAATAAAGAGAATTTTTTCGAACCTCCTGATTGAACAGCTGGTTGGTCAGGAAAGTTACATTGCTGTCGGAGTCCAGAATCGACAGAACATCGTCCATATGGCAGTATTCTTCCTGATATCGCCGTTTCTGTTCATCATTCCAGTTGATGGTGTAGATGGAATGGGTTTTGTAATTCTGTCCCTGCTTTTGGTAAAACAAAAAATTTGCTTTTTCAAAAAAAACAATATTGTTCAGGTTCAGGAAAAAACTCTCCATCCGTTTTTCAAGAAGAATTGAATCGTCGTAAAGTTCAGCAATGATCTGATTGACGTTTTCAATTCGTGATGTTGTAAAAAGATTTTCAGCACTCATGAAGATGCCTCCTTTCCCGTGAGTATTCAATTAGTGAAAACAAAATGGAATCAATACTAGACTATAGTCCAACTATTGTTTTAAACTATTTTTAATAGACTGATAATATATAAAGCATAATAAAATGTTGTTATGATTATTGCAAGTGGAAAAACTTTGAAAATAGAAAAAGTATCCAAAAGTATACTATGATAGAACCGAAAGTACCTACCGTTAACTGACGTCATGCATCATAATAACCAAAACACAAAAAACTTTGTATTAAAAATGATGTTTTTTGAAAGTTTTCATCATGATATGATTTTGACAACGAGATTTCAGAAAACTGAAAGAGAACGGACGAAATTTTTAATACGGAGGAGCCTATGGAAAAAAAGAATGAATTTTGTTTGCAGGAGATTAAGGGGAGAAAGGCAGTAACCTGTATCGAGACACATACAGAGGGAGAGCCAACCCGAACCATTTTATCGGGATTTCCGGAAATTCCGGGGAATACGATGGAAGAAAAGATGCTCTATATGATGCAGGAACAGGACTGGCTGAGAAAAGCAATTTGTTTTGAACCGCGTGGAAATGACGTAATGTCCGGAACGATTGTTACCAAGCCGTGCAATCCGGAGGCAGATTTCGGTGTTTTATATTACGAGGTTGGAAACTGGATGCCGATGTGCGGACATGATACGATCGGAGTTTCAACGGCACTGATTGAAAGCGGACTCTTAAAAGCGGAGGAACCGTATACATATGCGACCTTAGATACACCATCTGGACTGGTAAAAGTGAAAATTGAGGTGAAAGATGGCAAGGCGGTGCGGGTATCCTTTAAAAATGCCCCGGCATTTGTGATGAACCGGGATGTAAAGGTACAGGTTCCTGGATATGGTGAGATTCCATTAGACATTGCATACGGCGGAAACGTATTTGCGTTAGTACCGGCATCGGCAATGGGCTTAAAGCTGGATAAAGAAAATGCAAAAGAGATTGTCGAAAAAGGAAATTATCTTAAAAAGTTTATCAATGAGCAGGTAACAGTCAAGCATCCGTATCTGGAAATCATGAACCAGGTAACGCATGTGGAATTTTTCGAACCGGGTACAGAAGGGGTTTCGGATGTAAAAAATGCAGTTGTCATTCCCCCGGCAGCGATTGACCGAAGCCCTTGCGGAACCGGTACATCAGCGAAGATGGCACTTCTTCATGCGGAAGGAAAGCTGGCAGTCGGACAGTCGTTTGTGCATGAGAGCCTGATTGGAAGTTTATTCCACTGCCATATCGTTGAAGAGACAGAGGTGGCAGGAATTCCGGCAGTAGTACCGGAGATCAGCGGACGGGCGTTTGTGATGGGAGAGAGTACATGGTTATTCGATCCGGACGATCCATTCCCGGAAGGTTTCTTATTAGGCTAAATCGATAGACACAAAATAAAAGTTTAAAGGTACAGGGAGGTACTTCTGAGGGAAAGAAGTACCTCGGGAGTTCACATAAAAACAGTATAAAGGAGGATACTTTATGAAAAAGAGATGGCTTTGCGGTACGATGGCATTGGTAATCGGAGCGATGGCAATGGCGGGGTGTTCAGGCGGAAATTCTTCTTCATCCGCATCTGCAGCCGGAACCGAAGCAGCAGATAGTGGTTCCAGCGTAGATACTTCCGGAGCGGAGATGACGATCCGTGTAGCACATGTATGTGGAACCGGTTCTCCGTATGATTACGGTGCGAATGCTTTTAAAAAGCTGGTCGAGGAGGGCAGCGACGGACGGATTAAAGTAGAGGTTTATGCAGGCGATATGACAACTGATGAGGTTGAGTGTGTCGAGATGGTTCAGAATAATAACCTGGAAATCGGCTGGGTAGGAACCGGTGCACTGGGCGGATTTGTACCAGATTTAGGCATTTTTGAGCTTCCATTCCTGTTTGAGGATGAGGATAATGTCAATAAAGCGCTGGAGGGAGAATTTGGCAATTCCCTTCTGGAGCAGTTAAGCGCGGTTGATGGAATTACAGGACTTGGTTTCCATGAGGATGGCTGGAGAAATATCCTGACTAAAGATAAGACAATTAATACCGTAGATGATATGAAGGGCGTTCGTATGAGAACCATGCAGAATGAAGTTTGCGTGGCAACCTACGAAGCACTTGGTGCTACACCGGTTGCATTGGCATCTGGCGAGCAGTTCACAGGACTTCAGAATGGTGTTGTAGATGGAACAGACAATAGTGCATTATATGCAGTAGCAGATGGTTATATTGAGGTTGTTAATAATATCTGCGATATTCATCATTACTATTCCAGCGGTATCATTGTTGCTTCTTCAAAATGGTATGAGGGTTTAAGCGAAGAAGACCAGAAACTCGTGAAAGAGTCAGCTATAAAAGCAGGCGAAGAGCAGAGAGCTTGGTTCCTGGAAAATGACGAGGCAAAGATTGCTGAGTATGAAGAAAAAGGTTATACCGTAACACGTCCGACTGATATTGATGCATGGAAAGAAAAAGTTGCTCCGGTATATGATAAAATGTACGCGGCACATCCGACCTGGGAAGGTCTGGTTGAGATGGTTCGCGCAGCGAAATAAAGTACAATAATTTTTGAACTATCATGTACTCCCGGAGCCTGTTTTCGGGAGTACATTTACAAAGAGGGGAGAAAAATGGCAGGATTGATTGAAAAACTTCACAAGATTGGCGACGTGCTCAATACGGTTGCCAGAGTTGCATTAGGGGTTACGTCAATTGCTTTATGTATCGCGGTAATCGGTCAGTTTATTTTGCGATGGTTTGGAGCTACGATGCCATGGGCAACGGAGTTCTCCTGTTATATCTTCGTTTGGACCACGATGCTTGGCAGTGCCGTAGCAAGCCGTCATCTGCTTCATATCGGTGTTGACATGGTAATTAACTTGTGCCATGGAAAAACACGTCAGTTTATGCTGGTTCTGGCGGATGTGATTTTATTATTTGCACTTGTTTTATTTACAATTTCAGGTTGGAACTATACAGTTGCACAGATTCCACATCTGGGAACGACGATCAAGGTTTCGCTGGCGCTCTTTTATGCAGCCCTTCCAGTCAGCGGTCTCATTATGATTTATTATACATTTGTGCAGCTTCTTGAAAATATATGTTACGGGGAAGCGAAAAAGATTCCTCTTCCGGGGGATGAAGAGTAGGAGGTCAATATGTTCAGCAGTATAATTTTATTTGGAAGCTTTTTCTTGTTTCTTGCATTAGGCGTTCCGATTGCTTTTGTATTGATCGTAGCGACGGTCTCCTATGCGCTTTTAAGTACCGGTGATGCCAACCTGGCGTTGGTTCCGCAGCGAATTATCTATGGTATTAATAGTTTTACCATGCTTTGTCTTCCATTCTTCGCTCTGGCAGGAAATATTATGAATCACGGCGGTATTACCATGCGTCTGGTTCGTTTCGCACAGGCATTCGTTGGACATATCAAGGGTGGTCTGGCGATGGTAGACATCCTGGTATGTATGATGTTTGGTACAGTTTCAGGCTCGGCGGTAGCTGGTACGGCGGCAGTTGGATGCCTGATGATTCCGGCAATGAAGGATGAAAAGTATGATCCGGCGTTTACAGCAGGTCTGACCGCGTGTGCATCCTGCTGCTGCCCGATTATCCCACCGAGTCTGGCATTCGTTATTTACGGTGCGGCAGCGAAGGTATCCGTTGGCGATATGTTTATCGCCGGAGTAGTACCGGGTATCCTGATGGGTCTTATTATGATGCTGGTTGTCTATGTATTTGCAGTGAAACGTGATTTTTCAGCAGGTCCTAAGACAAGCTGGAAGGAAAAATGGGAAGCAACCAGACAGGCACTTCCATGTATCGGACTTCCGATCATCGTTGTTGGCGGTATCATGGGTGGTTTCTTTACTCCGACCGAGGCAGCGGCGGCAGCGGTTCTCTATTCCCTGATTCTGTCGGCATTTGTATACCGGACCGTTGGCTGGAAAGAGCTCTGGAAATCGATTATCGACAGCGCGATCGACAGTGGTACGGTTATGCTGATTGTCGGCGGCTGCTATCTGTTTGGATGGGTTATCTCCAATGAGAGATGGGCAGTTTCTGTAACGAATATGCTGGTTGGTCTTCATACTTCTTTAGCAGTGAAACTGTTACTGGTCAATCTGGTTCTTCTGGTTGTTGGTATGTTTATGGATAGTGCTCCGGCAATCATGCTGGTAGCGCCGATTCTGGCACCGGCGATGGCAAGCCTGGGCGTTGATCCGATTCAGACTGGTATGATTGTCTGCCTGAACCTGACCATCGGTCTGGCAACTCCGCCGGTAGGTGTCTGCTTATACACGGCGACCAATATTGCAAGATGTAAATTTGGAGATACGGTTCGAAATGCAGTACCATTCCTGGTAGCGATGCTGGCAGCATTAGCGATTATTACGAATGTTCCGGTAGTATCCAGAATTCCATTTATTTTAATGGGACGATAGAAACGAGAGGGGACGTTGAAGTTGGACGTTCCCTTTTCCTTTACAAAAACACGAATCAAAAATGATGAATAAAAAACATGGAATGATTGATATAAAAAGGAGGAGAAACCATGGAAAAACTGCCCTGCAGTATCTTCAATGATGTACTCGGTCCGGTGATGCGCGGACCTTCCAGTTCCCATGTGGCAGGGGCGGCGCGGATCGCCTCCATGATCCGGCAATCTCTGGATGCACCGGTGAAAAAAGCGATTGTTGATTTTGATGTCAATGGTGCGCTGGCGGCATCGCACACGGGACACGGAACGGATATGGGATTTGCCAGCGGGCTTTTGAATATGGAGCTGGATGCGCCGGATGTCGCACAGTATGAGGCGATTGCGAAAGAACGGGGATTGGAGATCGAATACCGGATCCTTGATTATGGGGCAGAGCATCCGGGCAATTACCGGGCAGAGGTCTGGGATCGGAATGGAAATGTCGTGCATTGGGAGGCGATCGCAGTCGGCGGCGGTATGGTCGAGATGCAGAAATATGAAGGATTTTCGGTGCAGATAGCCGGAGATTTCTATGAGCTTCTGGTAATTGCGGATGTGGCACCGGGAATTGAGGAAAAGATAGAAGCGCTTTTGCCGGATGTTGAATTTTTCCAGAGCGGTCAGAAGGATGATCAGATCTTATATAATTGGAAATTAGCTGTTCCGCTGACAAAAATGTGATCCAAGCCATCCGTGATGTGGCGGGTGTCAGACAGGCGTGCTATCTTGAACCGGTGCTTCCGACGCATTCCAGCAGAACCTGTCAGGTTCCATTTTCAACGGCAGCCGCCCTGGTTGATTATGCGAAAGAGCATCCAATGAAGTCCTGGGAGTATGCATTGGAATATGAAGCTTGTCGGGGCGGTCAGTCGAGAGAAGCCGTATACCGTCAGATGGAACAGATCTTGTCGGTCATGGAACAGGCGGTTGAGACGGGATTAGCCGGGACGAAATATCAGGACCGTATTCTGGGCGAGCAGGTCAGCAAGGTGGCAGCAGCCGAGCAGGCAGGACGCTTGATTCCGGATCTGATTGTCAATGAGATCATCCGCTGTATCACGGCGGTGATGGAAAGCAAGAGCTCCATGGGCGTGATCGTAGCGGCACCGACCTGTGGCTCCTGCGGATGCCTGCCGGGAACGGTCATCGGACTGGCGCGGGCGCTGTCACTTCCGAGAGAAAAGGTAGTACAGGGACTTCTGGTTGCGGGTCTGGTCGGTGTCTTTTTTGCAGAGGAAGCGACGTTTTCGGCGGAAGTAGCAGGATGCCAGGTAGAGTGCGGTGCCGGTTCCGGTATGGCAGCGGCGGCACTCACGGCGATGATGGGCGGAACCATCGAAAATTGTATGGATGCGGCGTCCGTAGGACTCCAGAACATCACAGGACTTGCCTGCGATCCGGTTGGAAACCGTGTTGAATGGCCGTGCCTCGGCAAAAATATCATGGGCGGAAGCAACGCGCTCGCCAGCGCCAATATGATACTGGCAGGTTATAACAAGGTGATCCCGCTGGATGAGACGATCGGTGCAATCTATGAGATCGGTCTGTCACTGCCGCTGGAATTGCGTTGTACCTTTGGCGGTCTGGGTAAGACAAAGACTGCCCGGGAGATTCTGAAGCGGTCCGACGCGCATTTTCCGGGGGAAGAGGCGCGGTAGGTGTAATTCGAAACATCGTGAAAGGACAGTTACAGTTTGTGTAAGGTGCGTACTGTAACGTGGCATATCTTTTTAAGATCTGAAATAAAAATTGATTAAATAACTCTATAGAGATATAATATTAATAAAAATATCTATATAGAGTTATTTTCATTAAAACGAATCTATTTTTTATATACCCCATGTTTCTACTTGCTTCCATAATAGATAAGGAGGTTGCCTCAGAATGAGAAAAATTTTATATCACGGTTCCTTGGAAATTATTTCTACTCCTATGTATGGTCAGGGAAAGGTCTATAATGACTACGGACAGGGCTTTTATTGTACGGAGAGTCTGGAGCTGGCGAAGGAGTGGTCGTGCGCCGAGCGGGAGGACGGCTATGTGAATCAGTATGAAATGGATGAAACCGGTCTTTTGATTTTAAATTTGATGGAGAAGCACTACAGCGTTCTTCATTGGCTGGCGATTTTGATGAAATACCGGAAAATCCGCCTTTCTTCGGCGGTCATGAAACGGGGAAGAGAGTGGTTGCTGGAACATTTCCTCCCGGATGTGGACGGATATGATGTGGTGATTGGGTACCGGGCGGATGATTCGTATTTTTCATTTGCAAGGGCGTTTGTAAATAATGAAATATCGTTAGAGCAGCTTTCGTATGCGATGCGGCTGGGAAAATTGGGAGAGCAGTATGTATTAAAGAGTCAGAAGGCATTTCAGGCGATACACTTTCTTTCTTATGAAGGAGTAGATTCAGTGGAATATTATGTAAAACGAAGAGCCAGGGATGAGCAAGCTAGAAATGCATACCGGAAAAAGGTGGAAGAGGATGATATCGACGGTATTTATATGCGGGATTTGATTCGAGGGGAGGTGTCGGCTGAGGATGAGCGCTTATGGGATTGAATATCTGGATGATGCGATGAGAAATCTGGGGGAAATGACAGATTATGCGGTCAATGCCTGTGGGATGGATCTGGAAGATTTTTGGAAATTGTTTCTTACAACCGGGTATGCAGAAAAATTTGGGGAAGGTGTACCAAGAGTAGTGAGCGGCTTTTCTGGAACGGAGCTTGCGGAGGAAGTGCTTCGAAAAGCGGGAAAAAAGGACGAACTGCCGGAACCGCAGGTAGAATTTACCTGTTCCAGAGAGTATTGGAGTGGCTGGATACTGGCGTATTATCAGTGGTACAGTGAGAAGAAATTTAAGGAAATTGAAGCAGGGCTTCCGGTCCGGGAGGTTGTGGAAATGTATCCGGCACTTCATGAAGCTCCGGAGGATAAATTTGTTGAGGCGGCAGACAGAATCATTCGAAGAAAAGAGCAGGGAAAAAACGCGTTGCGGCGGATCCGGAAGATGGCGGGATATACCCAAAAGGATCTTTCAGAGCAATCGGGGGTTACGCTGCGGAGTATTCAGCAGTATGAACAGGGAAAAAAGAAGATTCAAAAAGCATCCGCAGAAACCGTGCGTGCGCTTGCACGGTCACTGGGATGCCAGATGGAAGATTTGCTGTAATTGCGAAGGGATTGGACAGTTTCAATTTGCTATAGCGCCGTCGCCTTCGGCAGACTAAAAATAAATTCCGTCCCCACGCCCTCGGTACTGACAACGTCGATATTTTCCCCATGTGCCTGAATAATCTCTTTGACAATCGCAAGCCCCAGTCCGGTTCCCTTTTTATCTTTTCCGCGCGATAAGTCGGTCTTGTAGAAACGTTCAAAGATTTTCTTCTGGCTGTCCTTCGGGATGCCGATGCCGGTGTCTTTGACGGAAATGAAGATTTTTTCATACCGGATGGAGGTCTGGATGTAAATGATCGAATCCTCGTGGCTGAATTTGATCGCGTTGTCGATCAGGTTGTAGAGAACCTGCTGGATTTTTCCGAGATCGGCGTAGACCATCTGGATGCTATCCGCAAAGGTCAGGTCAAACGTGATGCCTTTTGCGCTGCACGTGCCCTCGAAGGTTGCGGCGGTATCCTTGATCGTCCGGTTGATATCGAAATTTGTCCGGGTTAAGTAGCCTTTGCTGTCCAGGGAGTTGAGTGTCAGCATGCCTTGGGTCAGCTTGTTGAGGCGTTCGGTTTCGGAAATGACGATGTGCAGGTATTTATGATAGAGTTCCTGCGGGATTGTGCCGTCGAGAATCGCCTCGAGATAGCCCTTGATGGAGGTCAGCGGCGAGCGGAAATCGTGCGATACGTTCGCGATGAAATTGTGCTGGTACTGTTCCATTTCATTTAACTCGCTGGACATATAGTTTAATGTGCTGGCGAGATAGCCGATCTCGTCGTGAGTGGTAATCTGGATATTGTGTGCCAGGTTTCCGGCTGCATATTCATTGGCTGCGACCGTAATCTTTTTGAGCGGGAAATAGACCACTTTTGTAAAAACAAGAAGCACCACCAGGGATAGGAAGAACAGGATGATCGATGTTATGTAAATAATATTCAGAAATCCGTTCTGTTCCGCCTCAATGTTCTGGATTGGCATATGAATCACGATGTAGCCGTAGGTCTTCATATTGCCTGTGATCGGGGCGGAAACGGAGAGTACCTTGCTGTCAAACAGGTTGTAATACTGTCCGATGGAATAGAGTCGGTTGCCCTGTGCGGTCGGGTCGAAATCGTCGATTGTGATGCCGGTACGGCTGTCGCTGCTGTCCGCAACGATGGTGCCCTCATGGTTCAGGATCCAGATATCCGACTGCAGATAGGCGGAAACCGCCTCGATCTGTGGGTATGCCGAGTCGAGATTGATGGTTTTGCCCTCGTAGGCTTTGCTGCACCGATCGGCAATCATTGTCGCCTCGTCATACAGAACCTCCGATTCGCGTTCCACCAGATGGTGGTAGGTCATCTCAGATGAGATGGTCGCGATCGTGATGAATCCAAGCAGACCGAAGATGAGATAGCCGATCAGCAGTTTATAATAAAGAGAATGTGTGTAGTGGTTTGATTTCATGGTAAACCTCCGGTTACCTCTTCACGTAACAGTTCAGTTCCTTTACTAACAGTTACCGTTTTACCTCAAATTTATATCCAATCCCCCAGACGGTCGTCAGCGCCCACTTGTCGTTGCCCTTGATTTTTTCACGGAGCCGCTTGATATGGACATCTACCGTCCGCGTGTCGCCGATGTATTCATATCCCCAGATATGGTCGAGAAGCTGCTCCCTTGTGAATACCTGGTTTGGTGAGGACGCGAGGAAATAGAGCAGTTCCAGTTCCTTCGGCGGCAGCTCGATCGAGTGTCCGTTGTAAATGACGGAGTAGTTCGTCAGGTTGACGATGAGATCCGGATATTCGACAAAATTACCATGCTGTTCGGTCACGGACGATGCAGGCGTCTGCACTGGCGGCTGGTAGCGCCGCAGAACGGCTTTGACTCTGGCAACCAGCTCTTTCGAATCGAACGGTTTGATCATGTAGTCGTCAGCGCCCAGCTCCAGTCCCAGCACTTTATCAAAGATTTCGCCCTTGGCGGAGAGCATGATGATTGGCACCTGGGAGGTGCTTCGCAGTTCCCGGCAGACCTGATAGCCGTCGATGCCCGGAAGCATCAGATCCAGGAGAATCAGGTTGGGCTGAAATTCGGGAAATACCCGGAGAGCTTCTTCCCCGTCTCCGACAATTTTCGTTTCAAAACATTCTTTCGTCAGGTAAAGTGAGATTAGTTCAGCAATGTTGTAGTCGTCATCTACGATGAGAATGCGCTGCTTTTCAGCCATGTTGATTCCTCCTGTTTTTTTGGATATTTGTAACTGTTCAGTACCTTCACAGTCACGCGCAAAAATCCATTAAAAATTGCCTACGGCAATGGGATTTTTGCCTGCTGACCCATGTTTTCGTACGGTCAGCGCAGTAAATGCGCAGACCTACTGAACAGTTATGGATATTTCTTATTTAAATGTTACGATTGTAACGCCTGTATCGCCTTCGCCAAACTCGCCAAGCCGGTATTCCTTGACATAGCTTAATTTCTTCAAGTGGCGGTGTACGCCCGCTTTCAAAGCGCCGGTTCCGCGACCATGTACGACGCGGACCTGCGGAAGATGCGCCAGGTAGGCATCATCCAGGTATTTGTCGAGTACCGGGATCGCCTCATCGACGGTCATGCCAATCAGGTTGACCTCCGGCGATACGCTGAAGGACTTGGACATCTTGATCTTGCTGCTTCCGCTTCCGGAGCCGCGGGAACCGCCCGTATGCGTGCCGGAAAGTCCCGGTCCGGTGATGGATGCTTCCTCGACCATTTCCAGATCGCGGATATTGACGAGGGAGCGCAGAATTCCCATCTGTACATACAGATCGCCCTTGGCGTTCGGCAGGGAGCTGACGGTTCCCTTTAAATTCATAGAGAGAACGCGCACGGTATCGCCGAGACGCAGCTTTTTCGCGGAAACGGCTTTTTTCGGTGCGGCGGTTTTCTTAACTGCCAGTTTCTTGTCTACATCCTGGATCTTGCCGCGCAGCTTGGTCCGCTCGGCTTCCAGTTCTTTATTGACGCCGGAAGACTTGGCAAGCTTGTTGATGTTGCGGATCGTCTGATCGGCGGTGTCCTTCGCATCCTGAAGGATCTTCTGAGCTTCCTCGCGGGCTTTGGAAAGCATTTTTTCCTTCTGCTCGGAGAAACGTTCTTCCTTTTGCTGGAGGCGGTTCTTCAGCGTTTCAATTTCCTGTTTATAGGAGGCGATCTCTTCGCGCTCTTTTTCAATGGTCACGCGGCTGTTTTCCAGATTGGCAAGCAGATCCTCGAAGGATTCGTCCTTCTGCTCCATCTGGTTTTTCGCCTCGTCGATGATATAATCCGGCAGCCCCAGCTTGCGGGAAATGGCAAATGCATTACTTTTTCCTGGAATACCGATGAGCAGGCGGTAGGTCGGGCGGAGAGTCTCGACGTTGAACTCGCAGCAGGCATTTTCAACACCTGGCGCGGTCAGCGCAAAGACTTTTAATTCGCTGTAATGCGTGGTTGCGATCGTCCGGCAGGTCATGTTGTGCAGGAAATTTAAAACCGCAATCGCCAGCGCCGCGCCCTCGGTCGGGTCGGTACCGGAACAGAGCTCATCGAAGAGACAGAGCGAATTGGCGTCCGCCTCATTTAAAATCGAAACGATATTCGTCATATGGGCGGAGAATGTACTCAGATTCTGCTCGATGCTCTGCTCATCGCCAATGTCGGCAAATACATTGTCAAAAACAGCCAGCTCGGATCCCTCAAATGCCGGGATATGGAGTCCTGACTGCCCCATCAGGGTAAAGAGTCCGACGGTTTTTAAAGAAACGGTTTTACCACCCGTGTTTGGACCCGTCACAATCAGAAGGTCAAACGAATCGCCAACCCAGATGTTGATCGGAACGACCTGTTTCGGATTTAAGAGCGGATGGCGTCCGTCCTTGATATTGATATACCGTTTGTTGTTAAATTTCGGTTCCACGCAGTTATAGTGGCGGGAAAGAGCTGCCTTTGCGAAAATAAAATCGAGCTCTGCCAGAATCGAAAGATCCGAGAGGATCGCGTCGGTGTAAGGCATAAGCTGGCTGGAAAGAGCTGCCAGAACGAACTCAATTTCCCGTTTTTCCTGGATTTCCAGCTCGCGCAGTTCGTTGTTCAGCTTAACGATCGCGAGCGGCTCGATAAATACAGTCGAACCGGTCGAGGACTGGTCGTGCACCATGCCTGGGACCTGGGATTTATACTCAGCCTTGACCGGCAGGCAGTAGCGCCCGTCGCGCATTGTGATGACGGCATCCTGTAAATAGGTCCGGCTGGAATTTAAAATAGAATTTAACTGGGTATGGACGCGTCCGCCCACGATCTTCATGGAGCGGCGCACTTTGGCAAGTCCCGGACTTGCGTCATCGCTGACCTCATCCTCGGATGGCAGGCAGCGCTTGATCTCATTGTTGACCGGCGTCAGCGGATCCAGGGCGCGGAAGCGCTCATCAAGGGAATCATCTGGAAATTCTTCGGATTTCTCATGGCGTCCGTAGCTCTGCGCGCGGGCAGCGACTGTCAGCAGGGAGCTGACAGCGAGAAGCTCCGGGATCCCCAGGGAACTTCCGATTTCCAGACGTTTCATGGAACCACGCACATCCTTCACGCCGCCGAAGGAGAGACTTCCCTTCATGCGGACGCGCGTCAGGGCATCGGTCGTCTCCGTCTGGCTCTGCCGGATCGTCCCCAGATCACAGGACGGCTGCAGTTCCCGGCACATCTGTTTTCCCATCTCCGTGGAGGCGTACTCCGTGAGCTGGTCGATGATCTTTGTATATTCGAGAGTTTTTAATGCTTTTTCATTCATGTTGTGGTAATCCTCTTAATTTAAATGGTGTTCACATGATACCGTGACCACTAAATTCGTGAAAGACCTCATTAAGTGGTCAGGTATAAGTTCTCACTAGACTCGAAAAGACCTCGTCAAGTGTTCACATTATATCACATTCCCCGCCGTCTAGCCAAGCATTCGCACTTTTTTCTTGCATAACCTTAAGAAGGAAAGTATAATTAGGATATGTTATGCAAAGGGGAAAGTGAAATGCCGGATTCAGAAGAACTTGAAAAAAAGGAAAAACGGGAATTCATGAGAGAAACGATAGTGAAGCCGCCGCTGACCAGAAAACAGATTGCGAAGCGGGTGGCTCTCTTTGTATGCGCGTCAGCCGTATTTGGAGGAGTCGCGGCGGTTTCGTTTGCGGCGGTAAAGCCGTTTGCGGATCGGTGTTTTCAGGAAAATGGGATGCAGGAGACATCCTCAGTCGAGTTTTCCAAGGACGATCCGGACTCTGTTTCGCCGTCGGACGGTGCAGATGCGGATATGACAGCGCAGCCGGAACAAATGGAGCAGGAGATTGATGAGGCGGTCAGCGAGGCGCTTTCCAGCTATCAGTTTTCCGCAGACAATTTCAATTCGATGACGTCGGTGCTGCGTGGAATCGGGGAACAGGGTGATAAGTCGATCGTGACGGTCAGCTCCGGCAAACAGGATACGGATATATTTGGAAACCCGGTGGAAAATACGGGTGATTATGCAGGTGCAGTCATCGCGGAGAGTGATGGAGAATTTCTGATCTTTACTTACGCCGATGCGGTGCGGGCGGCGGATTCGATCAATGTGAGATTTTCAGATGGAACGAAGATCGCTGGTACAGTGCGCCAGATTGACGAAGTGCTCGGAATGGCAGTTGTGGCGGTGCCGTCCGGCAATCTGCCGGAAGAAGAGCGGAAAAAGGTGCAGGTGCTTTCACTTGCCAATTCATATACGGTCAAGGCAGGCGATGTCCTCGTAGGTATCGGCGGTCCGTCCGGACAGGTGCATTCGCTTTCGTTCGGAACGGTATCCTACGTGGCGCGCAATGTGCAGATTACAGATGGACTGACGCGGATCCTGTATGCGGATATCAGCAGCAATTCGCAGACGGGTACCTTTTTAATCAATACAGCCGGGGAGATGGTCGGCTGGACATCGGAGTCCTGCCGTAGCGAGAGCTGTACGGATCGGACGGCGGCGTACACCATTTCCAGCTACAAGCCGATTCTGGAGCGGCTGACGAATGGCGTTTCGGCGGCATATCTGGGCATCCTGGGACAGGATGTGAGCCGTGCGATGCAGGGGAGCGGCATTCCGGCGGGCGTTTACGTGACGGAGGCAGTCTCCGGCAGCCCGGCATATGACGCTGGCATCCAGCCCGGCGATATTATTGTGAAATTTGGCACAAAGGAGATCGGAAGTTTCAAAGATCTCCAGGCGCAGATTGAAAATTCCGCGAGCGGCGTGTCTGTATCGGTAAATGTGATGCGGAAAGGGCGCGACGGATACACGGAAATTCCATTTTTGGTATCTCTGCGCGCCAGATAGAAATTCAGGAGGATATAGGCAGAATGAGATATATTGAACAGTTCCGGGAAGGAATGAGAGTCTCGGACGTATATTTATGTAAGACGAAACAGCACGCGGTGACGAAAAACGGAAAAGAGTACGCTTCCGTGCTGCTTCAGGATAAAACAGGCACGGTAGACTGCAAAATCTGGGATTTAAGTTCCCCGGGCATCAATGATTTTGAGCCGCTGCAGTACGTCTATGTGGACGGCGATGTGACGGTTTTCCAGGGTTCCAACCAGTTAAATATCAAGCGCATACGCAAGGCGGACGAGGGCGAGTATCAGGAAAGTGATTACCTTCCGGTCAGCTCAAAGGATATCAAGATAATGTATCAGGAGCTGACGGCTCTGGTGCAGTCTTTCCAGAATCCGTACCTGAAAAAGCTGGCATCCAGCTATTTCCTGGAAGATAAGGCATTTGTGAAGAAATTCTGCTTCCATTCGGCGGCGAAGAGTGTGCATCATGGTTTTGTGGGCGGACTTTTGGAACATACGTTAAGTGTTATGAAACTCTGTGATTTCTACACGAAGTCATATCCGGCGCTGAACCGCGATCTGCTTCTGACGGCGGCGCTGTTCCACGATATCGGAAAAGTGCAGGAATTATCCGCATTTCCGGAAAATGATTATACGGACGACGGTCAGCTCTTAGGTCATATCGTGATCGGCACGATGATGGTTGCAGACCGTATTAAGGAGATTCCGGGATTCCCGGCAAAGACAGCGGCGGAGTTAAAGCACTGCATCCTTGCACACCACGGCGAATTAGAGTACGGTTCCCCGAAGAAACCGGCGCTTCTGGAGGCGCTGGCATTGAATTTCGCGGACAATACCGATGCGAAGATGGAGACGATGCTGGAAGTCTTAAAGAGCGGCGGGGAGAATCCGGGCTGGCTTGGATATAACCGTTTCCTGGAGACGAATGTGAGAAAGACGACGCCGACGGAATAATAATAAGATAACAGACATCTAAAATGAGTCTAAATGTATATAAGAAAAAAAAACAGCGCTGCACAAGCAGATGCTGCCTTGCAGAAGCGGGGGAACGAAAAAATAGGAATCAGGACTCACCACCTAAAGAGGTGGGAGCCTTCTCGTTTCATAGGAAATTGCGTCCTATGAAGCAAAAAATGCTCCGCGGGATGCGCACTCGCGCGAAGAAGAAACATGTCGCAAGCGACCGCGCTCGGCACGAGAATGTGCCAAGGCACATTCTTTTTTAACTGAGATAAATAAGAAAAATGGAGAAGGATACCAGGAAGGTACAGCGGTTCAGCAGGGATCGCACTTTTCTGATATCCTTTTCTTTCATAAAGAAAAATATAGGGGTACAACAGAAAATATGAAAAAACGAGAAAATACAGGCAAAATCATTGGAAAGGTGTTCGGAGAAGCCAGGGCACTTGGCGTCACTGCCTTAGCGGCGGCTGTCATGCTTTCCGGATGCGGAAACGCTGGAAATCAGGCGCAGAAAGGCGGTTCCGGCGCAGAACAGACGGAAAATACCCACACAAGCGTTATTATCGCGATGCCGCCGACTTCAGAGCCGGAGGCGGGCTTTGATCCGGCATATGGCTGGGGCGCGGGCGAGCATATGCATGAACCGCTGATCCAGAGCACCCTGACGGTGACAGAAGCAGATTTGAGTATCGGGTATGATCTGGCAACAGATGTGGAGACCTCCGAGGATGGAATGACATGGACGGTGACGATCCGCGACGATGCGAAATTCACGGATGGCGAGGCGCTGACCGCGGAGGATGTGGCATTCACTTATAACACATTGAAAGAGACGAGTTCCGTCAACGATTTTTCAATGCTGAAACAGGCGGAGGCGATCGATGATGTGACGGTTGTGTTTGAGATGGAACGCCCGTTTGCTATCTGGTCATACACGATGGCGGTGACAGGAATTGTGCCGGAGCATGCATATGGAACGGATTACGGCACACATCCGATCGGTTCCGGGCGATATATCCTGAAACAGTGGGACAAGGGGCAGCAGGTGATTCTGGAAGCCAACCCGGATTATTATGGGGATGCGCCGAAGATGCGGCAGGTCACGATTCTCTTTATGGAAGAGGATGCGGCATTTGCGGCGGTGCGCGCCGGGCAGGTGGATGTGGCGTACACGGCGGCGTCCTATGCAGACCAGTCGGTTCCAGAATTCAGTCTTTTGGACTGTGAGACGGTGGACAACCGTGGATTTAACCTCCCGGCAGTGCCGGAGACGGTACGGGAGGATGGCGTAAAAATCGGCAATGATTTTACCGCGGATGTGCAGGTGCGCCGGGCGATCAACCTGGCGATTGACCGGCAGGAAATGATCGATCATGTGTTAAATGGTTACGGCAGCCCGGCATATAGTGTCTGTGACAAGATGCCGTGGTACAACGATGAAATGGAGAACATTTCCTATGATGTGGAGAAGGCGGAAGAGATGCTGGATGCGGCGGGATGGAAGAAAAATGCTGACGGCATCCGCGAAAAGGATGGAGTGAAAGCCATTCTGGAATTTCTCTATCCGACCGGGGATTCGGTGCGTCAGGCGCTGGCAGCCGATACGGCGCAGCAGTTAAAAGAGATTGGAATTGACGCATCGATCCGCGGCACCGGCTGGGATACTGCGTATGACGAGGCACAGTCGCAGCCGCTTCTCTGGGGCTGGGGCGCGCACACGCCGATGGAATTTTATAATATTTACCATACAAAGGCAGATACGGGGCTGGCAGAATATTCGCCGTATGCGAATGAGACCGTGGACGCTTATATGGATGAGGCACTGGCAGCACCGGATCTGGAAAGTTCGTATGAATTGTGGAAAAAGGCGCAGTGGGACGGCGAGACGGGCGTTTCAGCCGAGGGTGATCTTCCGTGGATCTGGCTGGTGAATGTCGATCATCTGTACTGGGTGAGAGACGGGCTTCATGTCGCAGAGCAGAAGGTGCATCCGCACGGTCACGGCTGGTCCATCGTCAACAATGTCGATCGGTGGTACTATGAGTAGGATGAAATGGTTTGGGCGCAGTCTGCTGCACCTGATTCTGCTGCTTTTGGCAGTCAGTCTGGCATCGTTTCTGCTGATGTCGATGTCTCCGGTCGATCCGCTGCAGACGAATGTCGGGCAGACGGCGCTCGGCTCGATGGCGCCGGAGCAGATCGAGAAGCTGCAGGCGTACTGGGGCGTTGGTGTGCCGGTCTGGAAGCGCTTCTTTAGCTGGATTTCGGGCATCTGTCATGGTGATTTTGGCATTTCCCTTCTGTACCGCAGACCGGTGCTGGAGGTGATCGCGGAAAAGGCGTCTGCGTCAGTGTGGCTCCTTCTGTCTGCGTGGCTGTTTTCGGGAATCGTGGGGATATTTTTAGGAATTGCAGCGGCGGCAAAACGGGGCAAGTGGGTGGATCGCCTGATTACGGGCTATTGCATCGTGATCGCGGGAACGCCGTCCTTCTGGCTGGCGCTGGTGCTGCTGCTTCTCTTTACAGTGCAGCTTCCCATCTTCCCAATCGGGTTCAGTGTCCCGGTGGGAATGGCGGCGGACGAGGTCAGCCTGGCGGATCGCCTGTATCACGCATTTCTGCCGGCGTGTACGCTGGGACTGACAGGGATTTCTTCGATTGCGATGCACACGCGCGAAAAAGTGATTGAGATTCTGGAAAGTGATTACGTACTCTATGCGCGGGCGCGGGGCGAGAGCGGCTGGCGGCTGATTTTCCGGCATGGACTCCGCAACCTGCTTCTCCCGGTAATTACGCTGCAATTTGGCTCGATCAGCGAGATTTTCGGCGGTTCGGTGCTGGTGGAACAGGTCTTTTCCTATCCGGGACTCGGACAGGCGGCGGTCACGGCGGGGCTGGGAAGCGATATCCCGCTTCTGCTGGGAATTACACTCATCAGTGCCGTGCTTGTATTTGCAGGAAATGCAGCGGCGGATGGGCTGTACCGGCTGGTCGATCCGAGACTTAGGAAAGGAGGCAGGGCATGAGAAAGAAAACACTCTGGCTGCTGGGAATTTCCCTCCTTTTCCTGATTTTGGTGACAGTGCTTGGAATCGTCTGGGTGGATGCCGCACAGCAGGTCGATTTTGCGAGAAAAAACCTGCCTCCGGGAACCGGCGGGCTGTTTGGAACCGACTGGATGGGGCGGGATATGCTGAAACGGACGGTTGCGGGGCTTTCTTTAAGCATCCGGCTGGGGCTTCTGACCGCGGCGATCAGCGCCGCGGTGGCATTGACGCTTGCATTGCTGGCGTCGCTTGGCGGGGGACTGATGGATTCATTGGTATGCGGGCTGATTAATCTGGTAATGGGAATCCCGCACATGCTTCTCCTGATCCTGATTTCCTACAGTCTGGGAAAGGGATTCCGGGGTGTGGCAGCCGGGATTGCCCTGACGCACTGGGCGTCGCTGGCGAGGCTTTTGCGGGCGGAAATCTTACAGATCCGGGAAAGTCCGTATGTGCGGATCTCCGAAAAACTGGGGAAAAAGCCCTGGTGGATTGCCTGGAACCACATCGTCCCGCAGGTATCGCGGCAATTTGTAACCGGGTTAATTCTTCTCTTTCCCCATGCGATTCTTCATGAGGCGGGCGTGACCTTTCTGGGCTTCGGTCTTTCCTCCGAGCAACCGGCGATCGGTGTTATTTTATCCGAGAGTATGTCGTACCTGATTACCGGAAAATGGTGGCTGGCGCTCTTTCCGGGCGCGGCACTGGTGCTGGTAACGCTGGGATTTCAGGCGATCGGGCAGAGCCTGGGGCGGCTGATGGATCCGGGGAGCGCGCATGAGTAGAGGATGCTGGGAATGAGGCAGAAAAACATATATTTTGATAAAATGATGCGATTAAGACAAAAACAATCAAAAACGATGCGGCTATCAGATTTGGAACAGACAGACGTTCTCAAAGAACGGAGATTGCGTGAAAATCGTGATTCCATGGAAAAGCCGATATTGAAAATTCAAAATCTAAACTTATATTTTACGCAGTATGCGCGTGGGCTTAGACGGCGCGAACTCCATCCGCTCCGCGATCTTTCCTGCAAACTTTTCAGTGGGGAGCTGACGGCGGTGGTCGGGGCGAGTGGTTCGGGAAAAAGCCTGCTGGCGCACGCGATTCTGGGAATCTTGCCGTACAACTGCCGGATGGAAGGAAAAATTTTCTATCAGGGAGAGGTTCTGGATGAGACGCGGCTTGCCGGGCTGCGGGGCAATGGGATTTCCCTGATTCCGCAGGGGGTTTCCTACCTCGATCCGTTGATGCGGGTCGGGGATCAGATCTGTGGCGGCAGAAAAGATGAAGCGACGCGGGCAAAATGCCGCCAGCTTTTGAAGCGGTACGGGCTGGATGAATCAGTGGAAAAATGTTATCCATTTGAGCTGTCGGGCGGCATGGCGCGGCGTGTCCTGATGGCAGCGGCACTGATGCAGGAGCCGAGGCTGATTGTGGCGGATGAACCGACACCGGGGCTGGAGGCGATGACCGCGCGCCATGTGATCCGTCATTTAAAAGAGATGGCACAGGACGGGGCAGCGGTGCTTCTGATTACTCATGATCTGGAACTGGCGATTGAGATGGCGGACCGGATTCTGGTGTTTTATGACGGGACGATTATGGAGGAAGTAAAGCCGGAGAACTTCCGGGAGGGACGGAATCTGAAAGAGCCATACACGCAGGCGCTCTACCGGGCACTGCCGGAACATGAATTTTTTGGAGGAGAATGAGATGTCACTAAAGGCAGAAAACCTATCTTTTTCATATGAAAATGGCGGGCGCCACGTGCTGACGCGTATTTCCCTGAAAATTGAGCCAGGAGAGCGCGTAGGTCTGGTGGCGCCGAGCGGATATGGAAAAACGACGCTGTGCCGCCTGCTGGCGGGATATGAGAGACCGGAGGCGGGAACGGTAGAGATTGACAGCATACCAATTGAGAATATCCGGGGCTGTATGCCGGTGCAGTTAATCTGGCAGCACCCGGAGCAGGCGCTCAACCCACGCTGGCGGATGCGCCAGGTTCTCAGTGAGGGCGGTCAGGTGGATGAGGAGAGCCGGGGACGGCTTGGCATCCGGGAGGAATGGCTGGATCGGTTTCCATCGGAGCTTTCCGGCGGCGAACTGCAGCGGTTCTGTATTGCCAGAGCGCTGGCGGCAAATCCGCGGTATCTGCTGGCGGATGAGATCACCGCGATGTTTGACGCAGTGACCCAGAGCCAGATCTGGCAGGCGCTTTTGCATGAGGCAAAGGAGCGGGAGCTGGGAATGGTGATTGTGAGCCATTCGGAATCTCTTTTGAAGCGGATTTGCACGCGGCAGATTGATTTAAAGGCATTGCAGGAAAAGATGGCAGCAGTTTAGCCGGTTTACATATTGACAGAGAAAATTGGGATTTGACAAGGAGAAATGAGGAAGAAATGGATGTTCGGAAGCTGTTGGAAGAGGTAAAACGGGGGGATACAAGTATTGAGGAAGCGGAGAATGCGTTCAAGAATCTTCCTTACGAAGATTTAGGGTATGCGAAGCTGGATCTGCACCGGAAATTGCGTTCGGGATTCCCGGAGACGGTGTTCTGCCAAGGAAAGCCGGATGCCTATCTGGCGGATATTTTCGAGACGCTGTACCGGGAAAATGGGGAAGTACTCGGAACGCGGGCGACGCCGGAGCAGTGGAATCTAGTGCGGGCGCGCATCCCGGAGATAGAATACGATCCGGTTTCAAAAATTTTGCAGGCGAGAAAATCATCGGAGACACCGTGGAAGCTGGAAGGGCTGGTGGCAGTCTGCACAGGCGGAACCGCGGATATCCCGGTTGCGGAGGAAGCTGCCAAAACGGCAGAATTTTTCGGCTGCCGCGTGGAGCGCTACTATGATATAGGGGTGGCGGGCATCCATCGCCTTTTATCCAAACGCGAGGCGATTGCGCGGGCAAACTGCGTGATTGCGGTGGCCGGAATGGAAGGCGCGCTTGGCACAGTTGTCGCCGGGCTGGTGGAAAATCCGGTCATTGCGGTTCCGACCTCGGTCGGCTATGGTGCAAGTTTTCATGGACTGTCGGCATTGATCACGATGATTAATTCCTGTGCGAACGGCATTTCGGTTGTAAATATAGATAACGGCTACGGCGCAGCATACCTGGCGGCGCAGATCAACCGCCTGGCGGTTCGGGAGCCGAAGAAGACGGCAGAGTGATAGTGGTTTGTGATAATTGCATAAAAGCGAAAAACGGAAATGTATCAATAAAATGAGAAAAGTAGAGGGAGAAGTAAAAATGGATGAGAAAATCTTATATCTGGATTGTGCGTCTGGAATCAGTGGAGATATGACGGTTGGCGCACTGTTGGATCTTGGAGCAAGCCGGGAAAAACTGGTACGGGCACTGGACAGTCTGGGCGTATCCGGGTATCATCTGCATTTTGGGCGGACGAAGAAATGTGGAATCGATGCGTATGATTTCGATGTACATTTAGAGGAAGAAGAGCATCATCATGAGCATGAACATGGTCATGAGCACGAACATAGCCATGATGAGCACGACCATGAGCATCATCACGATCATGAACACACTCACGACCATGAGCACAGCCATGATCACGCTCACACCCACGACCATGAGCACAGCCATGATCACGCTCACACCCACGATCATATGCATCCTCATGTCCACCGCAACATCCATGACATTTTCGAGATCATCGATCGTCTGGATGCATCTGACCGTGTTAAAAACCTGGCGCGCCGGATGTTTGAGATTGTGGCGGGGGCAGAGTCGAAAGCACACGGAATCCCGGTCAGCGAGGTTCATTTCCATGAAGTCGGTGCAATTGACTCGATTGTGGATGTTATCAGTGCGGCATTCTGCCTGGAGGATCTGGGAATCCACCGCGTGGTGGTATCGCCGCTTTCCGAAGGTCATGGATTTGCGCGCTGCCAGCACGGTTTAATGCCGGTTCCGGTTCCGGCGACGGCAAATATCGCAGCGGCACAGGGCTTGGAACTGACGCTTCGGGATGTCGAAGGAGAGATGGTAACGCCGACCGGCGCAGCGATCGCGGCGGCATTCCGGACAGAAGCGGCGCTTCCGAAGAAGTACCAGATCGAAAAGATCGGTATCGGCGCCGGAAATAAGGATTTCGCGCACGCGAATATCCTGCGGGCGATGCTTCTGACGGATAAAACGGTGGAAGTAGAAACCGGAAAAGACGGTCACGACGAAAGCTCCATGTGGGTCATGGAGGCAAACCTGGACGACTGCACCGGCGAGGCGCTGGGATATGCGATGGAGGTGCTTCTGGAAGCGGGCGCCAGAGATGTGTGGTACACACCGGCATATATGAAGAAAAACCGTCCGGCGTATGTGCTTCATGTACTGACAACGGCAGAAAAACGGGAAGAATTAGAACAGCTTGTCTTCTCCTGTACGACCACGATCGGTGTGCGCCGTTATCCAGTAGAGAGGACGATACTGCCACGGGAAGTAAAGGAGATCCAGACCCGTTACGGGGCAGCAAAGGTAAAAATCTGCAAGCGCGGCGGCGTGGATACGTGCTATCCGGAGTATGAGAGCGTGCGCGCGATCTGCCGGGAGACAGGGAAGCGCTTCATGGAAGTATTCCACGGAGTAATGGAAGACGGAAGTATTAGTTTACAGTAGGCACTTTTGAGATTGAAAAACGGCACAGTGCATTCTCGTTAGATAATTAAGAGGAGAATCAAGAACCATGGAAAATAAACCAATGATATCAGAGACAGAAAAAAGAGAAGCTTTAAAACATTTCATGGCAGAAAAAGCGAAAGCACCGGTCTGTGTCGCCTTTTCGGGCGGTGTGGACAGCAGCCTGATTCTCAAGCTGGCGTGTGATACGGCGAAGAAGACGGGAATGCCGGTTTATGCCGTGACATTTCACACCATGCTGCACCCAGCCTGTGATCTGGAGATCGCGGAGCGGGTGGCAAAGGAGCTGGGCGCGATCCATAAAATTATCCAGGTCAATGAGATGGAGCTGGAAGCCATCCGGACGAATCCGGTCAACCGCTGTTATATCTGCAAACACCACCTGTTCGCGACACTTCTGGATTTTGCAAAAGAAGAGGGGATTCCGTGCGTGATGGACGGAACCAATGAGAGCGATCTGCATGTGTACCGCCCGGGTATCCAGGCACTCCGTGAGCTGGGTGTCGTCAGTCCACTTGCACAGTGCGGACTGGAGAAAAAGGATGTCAAGGCATTTGCGGCTGACTTAGGAATTTCCGTTGCATCCCGTCCGTCCATGCCATGTATGGCGACCCGCCTTCCATATGGAACTTCCTTTGACATGGAAGTTTTGAAGCGGATTGAGAAAGGCGAAGATTATCTTCGAAGCGTGTTTGGCGGAAATGTGCGCCTGCGCCTGCATGGCGATATTGTCCGGATCGAGGTGGATGCGGATAAATTTGAAAAAGCGATTGCCGAGCGGGAGACGATCTGCAGGACATTAAAAGAAATGGGATTTCTGTACATTACACTCGATCTGGAAGGTTTCCGGTCGGGAAGTATGGATATAGTGGAGAAACTCAACGCGCTGGTCGGAAAATGAATGTAAAGGAGATGGAAATCCTATGCAAGAAGAATGTATTGTCTGTAAAGCACCTCTTATTTATCTGGAACAGGATGAATGGATGGAGTGCGAATTATGTCATAAAAAAGAATTGAGCAAGACCAGATGCCAGAACGGGCATTATGTTTGTAATGATTGTCATACGAAGGGACTGGACACCATTCTTTCCCTGTGTATAGACGAAACATCCAGAAATCCGATCGAGATTGTCCGGAAGATGATGGATGCACCGTTTTGCCATATGCATGGACCGGAGCATCATGTCATGGTGGGAGCGGCGCTGCTTACTGCATATAAAAATGCGGGAGGTGCTATTAATCTGCGGGAATCTGTGATGGAAATGCTGAACCGTGGGAAAGCCGTTCCAGGAGGAACCTGCGGATTCTGGGGTGCCTGCGGAGCGGGAATCAGCGCAGGTATGTTTGTATCTATCTTGTCTGGGGCGACGCCACTGACGGAGGAATCCTGGGGACTTTCGAATCAGATGACATCAAAAGCACTGGAAGCGATTTCGCGCACCGACGGTCCGAGGTGTTGTAAAAGAGATTCTTATCTGGCGATTCTGGCGGCGGTTGATTTTGTAAAAACGCATTTTGGAATCGAAATGGAATGCACAGAAGTCCAGTGTACGCATTATGCTCAGAACAATCAGTGTATTGGCAAGCGCTGTCCATTTTGGCGATTTGATGATAGTATTTGACTATAAATGGATAAACGGAGATAATAAAGCTGCGATATAATTAGATTGTGCGAGATGGGATTGCAGTTTGCATAATGTGTGAACTGTGATGAGAGAGCAATTTCTCGTGTAATAGGAAATTCCCTGGAATGCCCTATTACACAAAAAGGCACATCCTTTTTTACGTGGAAAAATCGGAATTGACCGAGCTCTTTGAGCGAGGGATACTTCTTGTCCGAAGGGCAAGAAGGTGGGCGTAAAAAAGATTAGAACAATCGGGATTTATCAGAAAATGAGGAATAGTTGAAATGGAGGCGCTATAATAACATGAAGATTGAAGGGAACCAGAAAGAACTGGATGCAATGGTAGAATTTCATAAGGGAAACCGTGTCGAGGGACTGAGACTGCAAGAAGAATTTGCAGCGGAATTTCGTAAGGAGTATAAAGACAAAGATCACTGTCCTTGCCTGAAAGCCTGTCGTTATCACGGAAACTGTAAGGAATGTGTAGCAATCCACAGAGCGCATCAGGAACATGTTCCTAATTGTATGCGACCATTGATTAATAAAAAATTGAAATTGATGTCAGAATTAACAGAGCATACCTTGGCAAATGAAATAGAAGCTCCACATGAGATTTTAAGAAAATAGGCAAGTCAACTTCCAGTTTTTGAAACTGAGAAATCGCAATTTAAGGAGGCAAAGTACAATGAAAAAAGCTATTATTATGATGATTGTGGTATTTGCTTTAGTTGTTTGGCCGTTCAGCGGTGTGTGGCAGCTCTTGTCTGGCATCATTGGCGGTGGAGTCCGAGAATCCTTTATTTATCCGATTTATGGTGGAATTATTCTTCTTTCAGGTATTATAGTCGTTTGTACTGAACTCATTCTGGAAGAAATCAAATCGTTAAAAGACGATATAAAAGATAAAAAAGAAGGATGCTGATAACTTCAAGTTTGAAAAATTGAGAAATCGTAAAATTGAAGAAAAAGAATGCACAGTTCTTAGCATATCGGGAACTGTGCATTTCTGTAAATAAATACTTTTAATTAGCCGATTACGGCATCCTCTGCTGTAAAATGTTCCAGAGAATTTTCTTTTACCTGAATGCAGATATAAGTAATTCCGGAAATATCGGATGCAAAAAACTGACGCTTTGCAGCAGGTGCGATTTTTAGCCAGTCTCCAGTTGAAAGGCTGATTTCTTCTCCATCAATTATGGCTTTGCCGTTACCTGAAAGAATTCCATAGATTTCTTCATTTTCTTTATGAGAATGAACAAATGGGACATTTGCTCCTGCAGGTAGTTCGTTTAAACTGATTTCTGCACCTGTTAAAGACAACTTTTCATGCAGCTCAATTCGGTTTTCCTTTCCAATAGTTGTTTTTGTGTAATTTGCCATAATAATACCTCCATAGTTAATTTGTAGTTTCTGGTTGCTTGGTATTAGTATAGTGTGAGACACATACAAAAACAAGTACGCACCTTTTTGTAACTGTACACTCAAAAATGAATGTGTTACAATAGACTCGGAGGTGAGAATTATGCGAGCAAAAGAAGAATTACCGGAATGCCCAGTTGCAACAGCAGTATCTCTTATCGGAGGAAAATGGAAACTGCTGATTTTGCGTAACTTGAAAGAGCGTCCATGGAGATTCAATGAGCTACAACGAAGTATAGATGGTATTTCACAAAAGGTTTTGACAGATAGTTTAAGACAAATGATGAGTGATGGGCTGGCATATCGCCACGATTACCATGAGCAGCCACCGAGAGTTGAATACGGTTTAACGGAACTCGGAACAAAAATGCTTCCAATTGTTAATTCACTTGCTGATTTTGGTAATTACTATAAATCAATTATTGAACAGAATCAAGTGCGTTAGTATTTGAAAAGCCCGAACAATTCCAGTTTGAAGAATTGAAAAAACGGAATTTACCTATTAAGACATATAAACTCTTGACAATAAAACTCCTATATAGTATGTTTTTAATAAACTACTATATAGGAGCTTTTGTATGGAAAT
>NZ_CAKVZK010000019.1:0-50104 GCF_934835585.1 Clostridium sp. AF02-29
AAGATGGCGGTATGGAGATTACAGGTGAATACTGGAGGAGCGAACGTTGCGGATTATTGCTTGCAAAACCATGTTGCAGCACTTTGGGCTGGCAAGGTACTTGCTATGGAGCGTTTACGAAATGAGAGATAGAGCGTATGGAAATAATCTATACGTTGTCAACGCACCATAGCGTTTACTATACGTTCTATTTTTTGCCTTTTTAAGAAAAGTGATTAAAAAACTATTGACAATTTGTTACTGGGAGAGATAGAGAGTGCGTTTTGATGAACTTTTTGAAATGAGAAAACTGACAGGAATAAAATTAAAGGACTACATCAGTGGCAATGGATTCTCTAAGGTATCGTTCTGCAAAAAGGCAGAAATTTCTCGACCTACTTTAGATAAAATTTTAAATGGCGAGATAGATAGTAAAAGCTCATTCGATAAGCATTTGAATAAAATTTTTACCAGTTTGGGCATTGGCTCGGATACTTTAATGGAATTTTCAACGAAAACGCAAAGCGTAGATGCGATGTACTCGCAAAAGGCTCTGATAAATTATCAAATGAATGATAAGGCAAAGATGGAGTATGATCTGTTGCAGGATATTTTAAACCTTTGCAGTGTTTATTATTAGAGGCAGAAGGCTATGAGTGAACAAACTACAGCAGCCAACTTAGACGAAGTTATTGAGACACAGATGAAGCAGAGTGAGAGTGCTTGAACTAGGAAAACCGATGGCATAGACTATAAGCAGTCGAGGTCATCGGTTTTCTTGGCAAATATGAATTTTGAACTTTATTTTAGCAAAATACTATTTTCACTTTACACGGAAATAAAGTACGAAATTAGCCTTTTTTACCTAAAAATTTTTTTTACTTTTTGCCTTTTTTGCCCTTTACTCTTTTTCTCTCAGCTGCACCTTATTCCTTGCGCTTCGCCGCCGTTCATCCTCCAGCGCCGCATAATGCTTCTTCGTCGTATTGACATCACTGTGTCCCAAAACATCTGCGACGAGGTAAATATCGCCGGTTTCACGGTACAGATTCGTGCCGTAGGTGCTGCGGAGTTTATGTGGCGTGATCTTTTTAAGCGGTGTGACGAGCTGTGCGTATTTTTTGACCATTTTTTCCACGCTGCGTACGTTAATGCGCTTACGCTGCATGGAGAGGAAGAGTGCTTCTTCGCTGCCTTCCTCTGGGACAATATGTTCACGCTCGCTGAGATAGTCCTGAAGCGCATATTCTACCTCGGCACCAAAATATACGATGACTTCCTTTCCGCCTTTTCGATGAATCCTAAGACCACCGTTTCGGAAATCAACATCGTTGATATTCAGTCCGACACATTCTGATACACGAAGCCCCGTACCAAGCAGAAGCGTCATCATCGCCAGATCTCGCAGCTTGGTCTTTGCATGGTAGGCTTTCTGTTTTTCAGTCAGACATTCTCCATCCTCAACCTCATCCAGGAAACGCGCCACCTCGTCAACATCGAGGCGTATAATTTCTTTTTCATGAATCTTGGGAAGCTGCAGAAGAGAAGCGGGGTTATTCTGAATCCGCTCGGTCCGGTAAAAGTAGTTGTAAAAGCTCTTAACCGTCGAGACTTTCCGCATGATACCCCGCTCTGTATTCATCAGATCCTCTCGTTTTTCGGTCGAATAACATTTCAGATACTCCATATATTCTTCCAGATCCATCAATTTGATTTCATCCAGAAGAGAGAGCGGCAAATCGCGCAGCTTCTTTGATTTGAGCTCTGGATTTGCTTGTTTCAGAAAATCAAAAAATGTCTTTAAATCATAGGCATACGCAAGCCGGGTGCGCGCTGATGTACGAGGTTCAATGCCGCGGAAGAAATCGGTACAGAACGGTGGCAGTTCTTTCAGAATGCCTCGGATTCGTTTTGTGTTTTCGATGTCTTCCTGTTCGTGGTAGGAGAGTGCAGCCATATCACAATTCCTCCTTTGGTGATGATGAAAGGTCCGAATGTATCAAATTTTTCAGGTGTCGATCGGTCCGTTCCGGCCATCCGGGATTGTTTCCATCAATAATCGCATGGAAAAAGCGATCCTTTACCCCCGGTGAATCATGGTTGAGTTTCCTTGTTAATTGTTTCACATACTCGCGTTTTGTTTTTCCATCTACGGGACATGGATTTTTACAGACAGGAAGATGATATTTGTTTTTAAATCCGATCACATCGGCTTCCTGGACATACATCAGCGGACGGATCAGCGTCAATCCCGTTTTGTCCAAATGGGTTTTCGGCGAGAAGGAATAGAAACGCCCCTCATAAATCAAGGATAAAAGCATGGTTTCGATCAGATCGTCACGGTGATGTGCATAGGCGATTTTATTACAGCCAAGTTTCAGAGCCGCTTCATTTAAAGCGCCTTTTCGCATCTTGGCACAGAGCGCACATGGATTGGATTCCTGACGGGTTTCAAAGAGAATCTTGCCGATTTCCGTCGGAACGACCGTGTAGGGCACGTTTAATTCATCACAAAGCTCCTGAACCGGTTTTAAATCAAATGCAGCCGCATCCGATGAAAGCGTCGGCGACAACCGGTTCGAAACCTCCGGAGAAAGTGCCTGAAAGCCCAGATCAACTGTAATAGCACAAAGTTCAAATGGTTCCGGGTAAAACCGACGAAGCCCCTGTAAAGCATATAAAAGTGTCAGGCTGTCTTTACCGCCAGAAATACCGATAGCTATTTTATCGCCGGATTGAATCAGACGATAGTCATCAACCGCCTGGCGGGTTAAACTTAGAAGACGTTGAAGTTTCATGAGAACATCCTTTCAAATATAACGAATGAATAGTTTAGCAAATAGATTGAGTGCATACACATATTTACATTTCAAACTATTCGATAAAGTAGGCTTTCACGAATAGTTTTGTCCATTACCCTATCATACCATGTTTCCCTTTATTTGTAAATAAATCATTTTACGAATTATTCAATATCGCATTTCAGCATAAAAACAAACCTAAACACAAAATGGATGGATGCCGCCTTTGCCATTTACCAGCAAACACTCCAGCAAAAAACAAAGGCAACATCCATCCAGCTCAAAATCCCTTATGACTAATTCATATTCATTTTATTCTTTATTCACTTCTTAATCCAAAAACGCCCGGTAATACGGCCAGACCGTATGGACCTTTCCGACCGTTACATTGCTTGCACTGCCGGATTCATGTACGCCCAGTATGGTTCCGTCTGCGTTCCAGCCTAAAAACATTACAACGTGCGAATTACCGCCAAGCTGGACAAGCAAGTCGCCCGGCTGAAGCTCTGCGCTGTTGAGCGCCCGTCCTGTCCGCACAATCTCGTAGGTGCTGGCGGCACCCATTCTATTGCCAAGCGCGGTCCAGTATACCCAGTTGACCCATCCAGAACAGTCAAGCCCTGACAAAATCCGTCCCTTGTAATCCGGGCTTGTCACGCTGGCAAAATGATTGCCGGAAAGTCCTGCTGTACTCGGTTTTCCTCCATAATAATATGGAATCTTGCCAACGGAATTGAGCGCGCATGTGATGACGGCACGCCGCTCCGGTGATAAATCCTCTGGAAGTAAATCCAGGTAAGACGCAATTTCTGCCGGTGTCAGCGGATTCCCGAGTGCAAACTCTGAACTGACAAGCCCGTACATTTCCTGCCAATCCTGAGCAGCGAGTGTCTGGGCGGCTGTCTGTTTTTCTTCCGTCCAACCCTGCCAGTTCCCGACAGCCTGATTTCCCGTTCCATCGAGTGCAAACAGATTATGCTTCTCTTTCAGACCAGTTGTCTTAACGGTAACGGTCAGATCAACATGTCCCGGGCAATATTTTCCGTTTTCATTTAATGTAACTGCCGCAGCGCTCTCCGCACTGAGTGTCGCCTCTGACGGGGACGCAGCCGCTTTTGATTCGGCTGCCTGCTCCTGTGTGGAAGCCCCCGGTCCCTGTGCCGGTTTGACATAATTATTTGCTGTGGATGCCGCCTCGCTCTCCGTTAACGGCTCTTCTGCCGCTGTCTGACTGTCTCCTGCGCCCTGGGCATCTAAAGCCTCCGAGGATGCCTCTCCTGCTGCACTGCCGCTCTCCACATCGTCATCTGCTGTTCCCTCTGTCGCCGGCTCGTCCGGCAGTTCTGTACAGCCCTCACAGTAATACACATTGCTAATGCTCACGTGGTACTGGTGGGAACTGGTCCAGAGCTGATTGATATAGGTATTGAACAGGTCTGTATTTTTCCAGTCCAGGCTGTATGTATATACATTTGCCATGGACAAAATATCGGTCGCATTGGATGCCAGGGACGTCGGCTTTCCGTCTCCGTCGCATATCTGGAAACGGATATTTTTCCAAGTTGGAACTACCCAGCTCGCCGGGTCCTGCGCGTTATGCTCTGGATTGGAGGGATCATAGCTGCCGAGTACCTGCGCAGCTGGCAGCCCCATTTTCTGGGAAGCTGTAAGCGGTGTCGTCTGGATCCACCCGTAGATCTCCGATATCCACTGTGCATCCCGCGTTCCAAGCGCTTCGTACATTTTCGCGCCCCAGGTATCTTCTGTCCCCATACTCCGGAATCGTTTTGCAAGTTTATACCATGGAAGAGACTCAAATGCCGCCAATGGATCAGACAGATCAACAGCGCTCTCTTCCGTCCGGAGCGCCATCAGGTTATACTCCGTTTCCGACGGAACATATTCTTCCGAGTCTGCCCCCAGACCATTTAAAAACCGGGATGCCATGTGAATTGGGTGTACCATTTTCTTCATCAGACGGTCGCAGAAGGATTCGTCTGTATCATTTTGTGTCTCCTGGTCTAAAATCCCATCTGCAATCACAACTTTATCAGCAGGCACACCGACTGATAAATCCACCTCCGGGCGCACTGCTTCGGCAATCCCGCACAACAAAATACCCGATGCCGCCATGAGCGCCGTTCGGATTATATAAGAATGTCTTTCTTTCATCATCATTTTCTTCATATATCTACATTCAAAATCTCAAGTAACTATTTTGTTTTTATACCCCAACGCAATCTTATCTTCAAAGCATCCAGGCGCAAAAAACCGGTGCGTCCTTTCTGATTCTTCACCAGAAATTCAAACACACCGGTTTTAATTATACTTTTATGCGTTCTCGTTTACCTTAAGAAATTCTTGTTTCTTTTTGGCGAATTCCTTAATAATTTCTACGGCACCGTCGATGCCTACGACACTGCTGTTGATGCAGAGGTTATAGCTCTTGGAACTGCCCCAGCGTTTGCTGGAATAATAGTTATAATAACCAGAACGCTGCTTATCGGTCTTGATCATCACATCTTTTGCCTTATCGCGGGTAATATTGTGACGTTTCATCAATTCCTGAATCTTCACTTCCTCATCTGCACAGATGAAAACAGACACTACGTTCGGATAATCTGCCAGCGCATAGTCCGCACACCGTCCTACAATGACACAGGATTCTTCATCTGCCAGTTTCTTGATCGTGTCAAACTGTGCCAGGAAAATCTTGTGGTTGATCGGCATATCCATATAAGCCGATGTATTATAACCCATCGAATAGGTGTCCATTACCAGTGAATATAAGAAGCTGTTGGTTGGTTTCTCATCATGCGTCTTAAAAAGCTCTTCACAGAGACCGCTGTTCTTCGCTGCCAGTGCAAGAAGCTCTTTATCATAGCACTTGATTCCCAATGATTCCGCCAGTTTTCGTCCAATCGCTCTTCCGGAGCTGCCGCATTCGCGACCGATTGTAATTACTAAATTTTTTTTCATGTCTCCCTCAACTCCTTTCAAGTTCTGCCTTTATTATAACACAAGCTATCTGAAAAGTCATCATTTATTCGGAATAAAAGGTATTTCTTAGCGATACAGAAATAAACTATCTGAAAAGAATGTGTATACGAATCAGAACGATCTTACTATTCACGTTACTTTTACTTTCCAGCTTTTTTTCGCAGCTTCTCCAGCAGTTCTTCAAAATACGCTGGCAGCGGCGCAGAAAACTCCACATACTCCCCGGTCCGCGGATGGATAAAGCCTAAGACTCCCGCATGCAGGGTCTGCCCTTCCAGTGAAAATGGCTGCCGCGCCGGACCGTACACCTCATCGCCCAGAAGCGGATGACCGATGCTTGCCATATGGACGCGGATCTGGTGTGTGCGTCCCGTCTCCAGGCGGCACTCGATAAATGTATACGCCCCGAAGCGTTCCAGTACGCAGTAATGCGTGATCGCATCGCGCCCCTGTTTGGAGTGGATGCTCATTTTCTTGCGATCCGTCGGATGACGCCCGATCGGTGCATGAACAGTGCCCTCATCCTCGCGCAGATTGCCAAATACAATGGCATAATACACGCGGGTGATCGAATGCACCTTGAGCTGTTCTGCAAGTGAATTGTGGGCGAAATCATTCTTGCACACCACCAGCACACCGGTCGTGTTCATATCGATCCGGTGGACGATCCCAGGGCGCATGACTCCGTTGATGCCGGAGAGCTGATCCTTGCAATGGTACATCAGCGCATTGACCAGAGTCCCCGTATAATGCCCTGCCGCCGGATGGACAACCATCCCCTTCGGCTTATTGACTAAAATTATATCCGAATCTTCATACAAAATGTCCAACGGGATATTTTCCGCCTCGATCGCCGCCTCCTGCGGTTTTGGAACTTCAAAGGCGATAGTTTCCCCACCATTTACCTTGAAACTGCTTTTAACCGCTTTTCCGTCTGCTGTCACGCTGCTCTCTTTCAGAAGTTTCTGCAAAAAGGAACGGGACAGATCCGGGCAGGCGTCCGCCAGAAATTTATCGATGCGGGTTCCAGCCGCCTCTTCTGGAACCAGATATTCCTGCATCATCGCCCCGACTCCTTTTTCGCACCTTTAAAAGAAAGAAATTCCAGTTCCTCATCCGAATAGAAGAAGAAAAACAGAAGGATCAGCGAGAAAGTCGCGATCACCACATAGCAGTCTGCCACATTAAAAATCGGGAAATCAATCAGCTTAAAATACAGGAAATCCACCACATATTTCTGTGTCAGACGGTCGATCATATTGCCAACTGCGCCTGATACGAGCAGAAACAAGCTGCACATCAGCGGCAGATACCGTTTCCCTGCCGGCATCCGGTAAACCGCCCACAACACTGCCAGAATGACTGCCGCTGCAATCAGGAAGAAGAATCCCTGCCGTCCCTGCAGCATTCCAAAAGCAGCGCCGCGGTTTTCAGAATAATAAAATTCAAACACACCCTTAATGATCACAAATGGCTTCTGCCCTTTCAGATGGACAACTGCCAGATGTTTTGTAAACTGATCCAGTCCGATGCTGACTCCCAGCCCGATAAAAAAGATAAAGAACTGTCGTAATTTCGTGTTCATGCACCTGATTCCTTTCCTGCTATTATACCAGCACCTGATCGAGTGCCTGTTTCATCTCGTCCTCGGTTACCGTGCGATCCACGTAGGCGTCGCCAATGGAATGAATAAGAATAAATTTGATGATGCCGGAATCCATCTTCTTGTCGTTCTTGGACGCTGCCACAATCGCATCTTTCTCAAGCCCGGATACCTGCGTACCGATATGGAATTCTCCCAGTGCTTCTTTGAAGCGGTTTGTTTCCTCCGGTTTGATCATGCCGCGGTTTTCCGACAGCTTCATCGCTGCCAGCGCGCCGAGTGCCACGCATTCACCGTGCAGAAGTTCAAAGTTTTTCAGCTTCTCGATCGCGTGTCCCAGCGTATGACCAAAGTTTAAGAGCATACGGTCGCCTTTTTCGGTCGGATCCTTCTCTACCACAGCACGCTTGATCTCATTGCTCCAGGTCACTGTTTTGCGGAGTGCATCCGGCTTTCGCGCCCAGATATCTGCCGCATTTTCAAGCAGCCACTCATAATATGCCGCATCCTTGATCAGACCATGTTTGATAACCTCGCCCATACCGGCGGAAAACTGGTTGTCCGGAAGCGTCTGAAGCGTATTGATATTGGTAAATACCAGCTTCGGCATATGAAACGCTCCAACCATATTTTTGTACGCGTCAAAATCAACGCCCGTCTTGCCGCCAATGCTGCTGTCCACCTGGGAAAGAAGCGTCGTCGGAATCTGCATGAAGGCAACGCCGCGCAGATAGGTCGCCGCCGCGAATCCGCAGAGATCGCCCACAACTCCGCCGCCGAGTGCTGCCAGCATATCGTTGCGGTCAAAATGGTTCAAAATCAGCGTCTCATATAAATCCCGGACGGTGTCGAGGTTTTTGTGCTCCTCGCCCGCCGGAAATACGAACGAAATTACCGTCTTGCAGCACGGCGCCAGAAGTTCTTTTACCTCATTCAGATATAATTTTTCTACGTTCGAATCCGTCACGATGCAGAGACGGCGGTTTGAAATGGAGAGTTTTTCGATTTCACCCGGAAGTGCCGAAAAATCTTCGGTCATCACAATATCATAGATCGGCTTCTCGTCCAGGTGAACGGTTACGCGATTCATTTTCTCATTCTTTACTTCTGTCATTTGTTTTCAGTCCTTTCTTTTTTACACATATTTATCCGCATAAACATACAGACGTCCCTTTTTCGACAATCCCCCGCTCCCGGCAAAGCGGAATTTTCCCATGCCGCGCACAGATACAATCTCGCCCTCTTTAAGCTGCACCGCCGGGGAAGTCACCTGTTTCCCGTCAATAAACACCTTTTCGCCCTCAATGAGCGGCAGTATCTTCGTGCGGGAGGATGAAAATACCATCGCGATCACACTGTCAAGACGCGGTGATGCAACGCTTCCACTCACGCGCTCCATCTTCGGTGTGATCGGCTCCGTCGCATCCGCCCTGCGGCAGATCACGGAGGTGTGGCGCACCATTGTGAGTTCCTGGCAAAGATAATCCGCCATCTTTTCCTGGCAGAAGACGCAGCAGCCATTTTCCTTCATCAGAATATCCCCGATGCAGCTGCGCTCAATCCCCAGGTTCATGAGCGCCCCGAGATAATCCCGGTGCGTCAGCGCCTCACTGTAACGCAGGTTTGCCGGAATGACCTCCAACACGGCAATCGGAAGTCCAAACTCCTCCTCATCATACGAAGCCAGAAAACAAAGAAGTTTGCGCTCTGCGCCCTCAAAGCCACCCGTCAGGCAAGTCCGCACCGGCGGCAGCGTCTTCTCGATCGAGTGAAAGATCGTCTGTTCATTTAACGACAAAAAGCCGGTACTTGTCTGTATATCGCGCTGATAACAGAGTCCGGCCAGTTCTATCATTCTCTTTTTTAAAAGCTGTTCTTCTTTTTCCTGCAGCATCGCGTGTTTCTACTCCTGTTCGAAAGTGCTTATATAAAGTGTGCTCCTACCGGAGAGCCTGTATACAATCAGAAATCACACAAATTTCCGATTGTATAATAAATACTCCCAGGTTCAGATATATAGCGAACCTGGGAGTATATCAGTATCAGAAGTGGAGATTCATCCCGGAAACATTCATGGAACCGTCTGCTAAGAGTTCGGGAAAGTCGCCGGACAGCTCAACCGATGACGGTGTCGCAATAAAGATGTAATTGGAAATCTTCTGGAGATTTCCATCCATCGAATAGGTTGCGCCACAGGTAAAATCAATGATACGCTGTGCAACCTCCATGTGGATTCCTTCCATATTTAAAACAACAGCTTTTCCAGCCAGCAGGTAATCGCAAATCTCTCTCGTATCCTCCATGGAAGTAGGTTTGATCAGAGATACTTCCATGCTGCGGCGCATCTGCACTACCTTGTTGTTAGAGGAACGTGGCAGAAAACGCGGCTTAGATTCCTCCTCGTGGCGGTAATCATCCATCTCTTCGTCCCTCTTGCCGAAAGAACGCTTCTTAATCACCGGTTTTTCTTCTTCGTAATCTTCCTCATCGAAGTAATCGTCATCATTCTCTGTGAGACGCATTGTATCCATTAATTTGTTCAGAATACTCATAACCCTATTTCTCTCCTATCTTTGCCCTGGTTCCAAAAATGCCCGTACCGACTCTTACCATAGTTGCACCTTCTTCAATCGCTGTCTGATAGTCTCCGGTCATTCCCATCGAAAGGACATTCATAGTAACATTATCAATGTTTTTCCGTTTCATGTCAACATATAATTCATATAATTTTTTAAAAACACCACGATTTTCTTCCGAATTCTCCACAAATGGTGCAATCGTCATAAGTCCCTGTATGTGGACATGCGGGTACTTTGCAATTTCGCGTGCCGCTTCCTCGACTTCTTCCGGGGCAAAACCAAATTTGGACTCTTCTCCGGCGACATTGACCTCCAGAAGAATAGAAACGTCCAGATCACGTTTGACCGCTTCTTTTTCGATCTGCTCTGCCAGCCCCACCGTATCGACGGAGTGAATCAGAACTGCCTTGTCAATTACCTGACGGACTTTATTTTTCTGTAAATGTCCAATCATATGCCAACGGATATCAGACGGCAGCTGCGGTTCCTTCTCCAGCATCTCCTGCACCTTGTTTTCGCCGAAATCTCTGGCGCCGGCATCATATGCCTCTTGAAGCATCGGCACCGGTTTTGTCTTACTGACCGCGATCAGCGTAACATCCTCCACCTTCCGTCCGCTCCGCTCGCAGGCGTTCCGTATATTCTGACGTACTTCTTCTAACTGTTCCTGAACCATATGTGATACACCTTCCTTATCTCTATATTTTGGAAATATCATTACTGATATACGATCTGACCATCCGATACGGTACTGGCATCCAACACGATATGGTCATAAACCGATAATCCATATTTGGTTCCTTTTTCTACAATGTAATATTCACCGCTATTTGCAAGTTCTTTCACCTGCTTGAACACCGCGTATCCCTTATTAATATTGTAAGCACCTGTCAGCTTTGCCGTCGGTCCTACCTGGAAGCGCTCGTTTGAATCCGGCTTCACCAGATAATCGCCGCTCTTTAACAGCCCATCGTCGCTCTTCTCGACATAATAATACTCATCGGTCGAGCTGTAAATCTCCGGCGTGACAAATTCAATCGACGCCTTTCCGCCTTCGCCGTAAACTTCTTTATTGAAGCCAGCCTCATCTTCAGTAGCGTTGCCGCCCGTTGTCATATAATCAACTGGAATGGTATAAAATTCCTTCTCCATCACCGATGATACCGGAATTTTAAGTCCCTGCGTTTCCTCGCTGGAGATCTCAAAGGTCATAAAACGCTCGGATTCAAACTGGATCATGTAACGGTCCAGATCCAGGCGTCCATACAGATTGCCATCGGAACCGGTAAACATCGAATAATTTCCCCGGAATTTCATATCACTTCCCAACGGCTCGATCGTCAGTGTATCTTGATCGGCAAACTGCTCTTTATCCTTGTCATCCATCTGAAACACGATACTCCAGTTCTCCGATGTGATGATCTTGTACACCGGCGTGCCCGCCTCGATCAGCTCCCCGGCTCGTCCCACCTGCCGCGTATATTGACTCCGGTCAAACGAATCCGCCGTCACCTCCTCCGGCGCGACTCCCTCAAAAGAATCGGTCACATAGGAAATAATACCCGGCTGGGGCGTCGATATCTGTTTGTAATTGATACCCTGTGCCTGAAGCTGTGCATCCATATCGCCCAGCGCATTGAAATTCATATACTCTGCAACCGAAGCCTGCAAAGAATATTTGGCGTCGTAGACGCTTTCAAAGCGTTGATCGTTGTAGGATAAACAGAACGAACTGAGTTGTTTCTTCAAATCAGCCAGATTTTCTGCTGACAGGGACACCCCAGAGGACTGATTTTCTTCCAAAAATTTCCCCAGCTCGCCGGTCTCATCTAGCGAATAGACGCGCGATCCAGCGCCTGCCCGCTTTCCCTCGCGCACATAATAGTTGACGTACCCGGTCTGCGGTGCATTTTCCACTGTCTCATCCCGAAACAGGATTCCGTTGTATTCTTTATTATTTACAATACTTCCCTCGACGACCTCATAAAACTGGACGTGATCCCGCCTGAGATATGTATAGACACTGAAAGAAAGATAGACGAAAATCATGGCAAAAATGATCATGCCTACATTGATATTCAATGGCTTTCTGTAGCGTACAATTTTCTTGTTTTTGGCCATGCAGCTCTATCCTCCCTTTTCCCGATGTACTTCTCTGGCAGCTGTTTCTGCAGTTTCACAGTTACCAGACAAAAATCCACGCAAATTTGTCTCCGGCCATGGACTTTTGCAATATTCTGTATAGCCCAACGTACAGCCTTTATTATACGAGTGAATTGTCCAAATTTCAAGATCAATTCATCCCGTCAATTATACAGAATCATCCATAATCTGCAGATTGCTCAGCGTCGGGCTTGCCTGGTTCCGCTCCAGATTGCTCAGATATCCCACTGACAGATCGGTAAACTGGGACAGCTTCTGGATCGTGATAGATTAACTCTTGCGAATCTCCTTGATCCGCTGTCCAATATTCTCCACTTCTTCAAATTCCATGCAATCCCTCCGAACGTTTTATTTTTACGGTTCTGCTATTTTTCATTATGCGTTCCGTTTTTTCCATGCCGCCTCGATCTGATCGAGCGCCTGTGCAATCACACTGCGCGAACTGCCCAGATTAAAGCGCATAAATCCAGATCCCTGTTCACCCGAATGCGTGCCCGGATCCAGCCATACCTTCGCTTCATCCGAGAAGAATGCCATCAATTCATCATCCGTCATCCCCAGTTCACGGCAATCCAGCCATGCCAGATACGTTCCCTCCGGTTCTACCAGCTGAATCTGCGGCACACGGTTTTTACAGAAATCGCGCACAAGTGCCAGATTGCCAGCCAGATAGCCGATAAGCTGATCCAGCCATTCCCCGCCGCCTTCATACGCTGCACGACAGGCGAACAATCCCAGACGGTTCATATTTTCCTGACCAACATCCAGCAGCTCCGACCGGAATTTACGCCGCATCTCCGGATCCGGGATAAAGAGGTTTGATGTCGCCATGCCAGCCAGATTGAAGGTCTTGCTCGGCGCTGTACACATCATCGAATGAAGGCATGCTTCCTCTGAAATCGACGCATACGGAGTCTGCTCATGCCCCTGCCATACAAAATCGCCATGGATCTCGTCGCTGATCACGTATACATGGTGACGCAGGCAGATGTCAGCCAGTGCGGTCAGCTCTTCCCTCGTCCAGACACGGCCAACCGGATTGTGCGGATTGCATAAAATCATCAGTTTGACATGCTCATCCAGCACCTTCTGCTCCAGATCTTCCAGATCCATCTCATAATGTCCATCTTTTAAAACCAGCGGATTCTCCACCAGCGTCCGCTTATTGCGGAGGATCGCCCGGCTGAATGGATGGTAGACCGGCGGCTGGATCAACACCGCATCGCCCTCCTGGGTAAAAGCCCGCACTGCGATCGAGAGTGCAAACACGATACCTGGCGTGCAGGTCATCCACTCCGGCTGCAGAGTCAGGTGATGGCGTTTCTGATACCACGCTGCCACCGCATCAAAGTACGACTCATCTGCCCGGCTGTAACCGAAAATCCCGTGATCTACTGCCTTTTTCAGCGCCTCAACCACACTGTCCGGCGATCGGAAATCCATATCCGCCACCCAGAGCGGCAGAATATCATCCGCCTTCCCATTTTCTTTCTTAAAATCATGCTTGATCGACCAAGTATGGGTCCGATCGATCGGTGTGTCAAAATCGTACTGCATAGAAAATCCACCTTTCTGTTATATATCGTTAAAATTTTCCAAATTCAGCCATAATTTCAAAAAAATTCTAACTAATATTTTACACCAGTCGGCGATCAATGTCTACAATTACTCCCTCAATTAGCCCAAAAACTAAGAAGCTGACGGGGACATCTCAAATCCGGTTGTTCTGGCCGCCGGTTACGGCTCATTCATCCGCCAAGCAGCCACCGGATATGTACTACGCTTCAGAAATCCGGTTTCCGCCGGATTCTGAAGCGCAGGTACTTATCGTATTCATCACTGTGGTAATGAGCGTTTTTTGCCATAGGGCGAAGTTTCCTATGCGCAAAAAGAGACCATCCAATTCTCCTTTTTCAGATGAATCGGACAGTCTCCTGTCTCCGCCCTGCGCTGACAGCTGCGGTTTCGTTCATTTTGAATCTCTTATAAAGATACTACAACACTTTCTTTCGCGCACTCTGGAAGATCGGCTGCATTCATGGATATGCTTAAAACGAATTTTACATGATATTTCTCACTGATGGTCTCCAGCGTCTTGTAGGTCTCTTCAATATCCGCTCCCTCGAGGCAGGCAAGTTTCAGGAAGCTGTCAAGATACATCTGCTCCAGATCGTGATCCTGGCAGATAATACCACAAATAAATCCGATAAATCCATCGCTGGTATCAATCGGATATTCCTGTACATTGATAAGGCGAATCTGGTTATTCAACTCATACATATGTTTGGAACTCTTATCCAGATAGACAACGGAACCCTTGGCTTCTTTGACAGCCGTGTTCGCCATATCGAGTAAATATTTAGTTTTTCCTTTTCCCTTTGCTCCTGCGATGATCTGAACCATAACAATCTCCTCCTTGAGTTTATTTAAGTTGTATGTAAAATCTTTTATTGTATAAATAATTATAGTATAAATTCATAAATATTGCAATCACTTATTTGAAATTTTAGTCAAAATTTCCGTCATATTGTCATAAAGTGACGGACGATTTGCAGATTTTAGCACAACCGATATATATTCCTTGCCATCGTCCCCATCGCTCGCCATGATCAGGCAGTAGCCAGCCGCCTGTGTGGTGCCGGTTTTGCCGCCTAAGACAGTCACTCCCTCCGGTGCCTCGCGGTCTCCCTTCAGATACCAGTTGCCAACCTTCCAGACCTGCTGTTTTGCGGCTCCATTTGCATCGGTATAATCAGCTGTATAAGACTGCGCGTTAATGATCTCACAAAACAGCGGCAGTTTAAGCGCCTCGTTGAAAATCAGATAAAGATCATATGCCGTTGTATAGTGGTCGGTGCTGTGCAGACCATTTGCATTGACAAAATGCGTGTGGGTCGCACCGAGTTCCTTCGCTTTCGCATTCATCTTCTCCACAAACGCATCCGTGCTTCCGGCGATATGATCCGCAATCGCATTGGCTGCATCGTTGCCGGACGGAATCATCAGTCCATATAAGAGCTGCTCCAGCGTAAAGGTATCGCCCGGCTTGATGCCTGCCATCGAAGCGCCTGCCTCGTGGATCACGACATCGTCATTTGCCGTCACCGCATCGGAAAGATTGCCTTCCTCGATCGCGATGATCGCCGTCATTACCTTCGTGATGCTCGCCGGGTACATCTGGTCATAGATGTTCTTACCATATATAACGCTGGAGTCGGTCACATCAAACAATGCGCCCGCCTGTGCCGTCACCGCATCATCTGGAGCAATATCGCCGTCTGCAGATTCCGGTACGCAGAGAGAAGAGGCAAAAAAGGGCGCCAGCCCGGCACCTGCCGCTGGCGTCATCTGCGCTTCCCGTTCTTGAAATGAATATGCCTGTTCCAGACCGCGGGCACCACAGCCGGTCAGCATGCTGATACCGCAAAGCATCAGTGCGCCCGCAAGTCCGATTGTCTGTTTTCTCATTTGTACATCTCCCGCCATTCCATATCGCCGCGGTCAAGCGCCTTAACGAGAAGCTCTGCCGTCGCCAGGTTTGTCGCCATCGGGATATTGTGAATATCACAGAGGCGGACAACATCATTAACATCTGGCTCATGCGGCTTCGGCGCCAACGGATCGCGCAGGAAAATCAGCAGATCGATCTGATTGTGTTCGATCTGTGCGCCGAGCTGCTGGGAACCTCCCAGATGACCCGGCAGATATTTATGGAGGGTCAGATTCGTAACCTCCTCAATCAGGCGGCCTGTCGTTCCTGTCGCATAGAGTTCATGCTTGCTCAGGATGCCGCGATATGCGATACAGAAGTTCTGCATCAGTTTTTTCTTCGCATCATGTGCGATTAACCCGATATACATCTATACCTGCCTCCTTAATGATTCCTATTTTTCATAACCATAAAATTCAATTTCCATGCAGCTTCACAGTTCATGCATGTACTTACTGAACGGTTACGTTATTTCGTTGCAATCCAACATTGAGAACAACTCCCATTCCGATAAACATACTGAGCAGCGAACTAAGTCCGGAGCTTATGAAAGGAAGCGGAAGACCCGTGTTCGGGAAGATTCCCGTGGCTACCGCAATGTTGGCAAAACTCTGGAACGCCAGAAGCGCCGCCATGCCCGATGCAATCAGACGTCCAGCTGTGTCCTTCGCGCGCGCTGCAATCCAGAGGCACTCATACACCAGCAGCGCATAGAGGGCAATGACCGCCACGCCGCCGACAAACCCAAGCTCCTCTCCGATAACAGCGAAGATAAAGTCCGTCTGTTCCTCCGAGAGGAAATTTCCATTCTTGACGGAGCTTAATGTGTTGTTAAAAAGCCCCTTGCCGCGCAGCTGCCCGGAGCCGATCGCCATCATGGAGTTATCCTGCTGACGGTTCAGATCCGTAAATTCACTGCTGCTGTGGAAAATCTTTCCCATGATACGCTGTGCCTGGTATTTCTGGAGAAACGGGATGAATCCCTGCAGCGACAGATAGATAAGCGCCGCAAATCCAGGTACCCCGACCGCCACCGCACCGGCAATCCATTTGTAACTGATACCGGCTACATAAACCATGCACAGAATCATGAAGCAGATGACGATGGTGGTGGAAAGGTTCGGCTGTAAATATACCATGCCGACCGGAAGGACACAGATAAGCGCCGTCATCCCCAATGTCTTTGGCTCATTGATTTTCTCCCGGTTTCTGGAAAGGAAATTCGCCAGGATGAGGATCAGACCGATCTTTACAAACTCGGACGGCTGGATCTGAATCCCGCCGATCCGCAGCCAGCGGGTCGCGCCCTTGGTGGTACGTCCAAACAAAAGAACTGCCGCCAGCATTCCGGCACAGACCACATAGATAAGCGTGGTAAATCGGAAATACTGATGGTAATCAATCAAAGACAGAACCAGACAGATAATCAGGGATACAACCACTCCGATAATCTGTTTTATCACAGAGGAACGGTCCTGATTGCTGGCGCTCCCGACAACCAAAATGCCGAGAACACTCAGCAGAATCATATAAATGAGGGCTCGAAAGTTGTAATTTCTAAATTGGTAATCGAATATCATGCTGTAAATGGCTCCTTAAAGTAAGAACCGGCACCGACGCACAGACCGCCGGGAATACCTCCGCCGGCTGTTCTGAGGATGTCCTCAGAATCCGGAGTGTCACATCCCCCGGATCAATCTCCAGATAACGTGACACGCTCCTCAGGAAATCTGCGCGAATCAGATCCAGAAGTTCCGGCGAACAGCCCGCCCGATCGGCAGTCAGAAGGTGTTTTAAACGCTTTCTGGCTATCTCGCCGGAATTCTTTTTCGTAAACAGTTCTGCAATCAGAATCATAGCGTCCCCTCCTATGCACGTTTGAGGAAGCCGGATATCCGGGACCAGAAGCCCGGAGACGCATCAAGCTGTATAAATGGTACCGATTCTCCAAGTATTCGTTTGCATATGTTTAAATATGCCTGCCCGGCATATCCATTCATGCCGACCAGCGGTTCGCCCTGATTCGTGGATATAACGATATCCTCATCGTCCGGGACTGTGCCAATCACAGGGACAGACAGAATATCCATCACATCATCCACCGACATCATATCGCCCCGGCGCACCATATCGCTCCGGATCCGGTTGATGATCAGGTCCATACGCCCGACTCCGGATGCTTCTAAAAGTCCGATGATCCGGTCAGCATCCCTTATCGCGGATACCTCCGGTGTCGTGACAATCAGCGCCCGGTCCGCCCCGGCGATCGCATTACGAAAGCCCTGCTCAATCCCGGCGGGACAGTCAAGCAGTATGTAATCAAACTCTTCTCTTAAGTCTTCTACTAATTTTATCATCTGCCCCGGACTCACGGACGACTTGTCCCGCGTCTGGGCGGAAGGTAATAAGAACAGGTCAGGATATCTTTTGTCTCGAATCAGCGCCTGCTTCATCCGACAGTTTCCCTCGATCACATCGACCAGATTGTAGATAATCCGGTTTTCCAGTCCCATGACGACATCCAGGTTTCTCAGACCGATATCGGTGTCGATGAGAACCACCCGTTTGCCAAGCATGGCAAGCCCGGTGCCGACGTTCGCTGAGGTTGTCGTTTTGCCGACGCCTCCTTTTCCGGAAGTAATAACGATAACTTCGCTCATAGGAACATCCTCCTGTATTCTGTTTTACCATTTTATTCTACTCTAAAAAGTAGAATAATTCCAGTCTTAAATCCATTAAATACGCTAAATAAAATGAAAATAATCTAAAAAACTTTTTTTGACCGATTCTACGTCAATGTTTCCACCGGATACCGATGCAATCATCGGTCCGCGCCCCATCTTTTTACCCTGGCTGCGCGTTTTGGCTGTCAGATCAGCAATCCGAAGGTGCATCGGCGACATCTCCAGCGCGGTAATCACCGCGTCCTCACTTCCCGCCGCCCCAGCATGGGCGGAACCCGCCAGCGTGCCAAGAACGACGATATTGCCCCGTGCGCTGACACGCGCGCCGCGCTCCACATCCCCGATGATCACGATGCTCGCATCGGATTCCAGCAGATCGCCCCGGGATAAATTACCCTTATAGAATTGTCCCGTCCGGGCAGTCAGCTCCATCAGCCGCTCGGTCAGCGCCTTTTCACAGCGGGCGATGCGGTTAGCGTCAGTATCCAGCAGACAGAGAATCTCTATCTGGGAATTGGCGGTAATCGCATCCGTCACCTGCAGTTCCTCGATTGGGGTCAGTTCTCTCCCCTCCAGGGTCAGCGTCATCTGGGCGGATCCCCAGAATTTTTCACTTTCTTTAAACTTTTTCCCTACATCCTCCAGTAACTGTTCAAAGGGGGTGTCCGGATTCAGAATTACCGTCATACCGGACTTACATCCCTTTATTACTACGGAACTTTTCATAGTTCCATCACCTCTTAATCTCCATTGATTCGTTCATTGGACGCATCCAATGCTCCTGAATTCAGGATATCATCCAGACTCGCATATCCATAGAAGTAACGATATACGTGTTTTGCCACCATCGCCGCATTCGAAGAAGAATATCCATTCGGGATACTGACCGTCACCGAAATTTCCGGATTCTCATACGGTGCAAACGAAATAAAGAACGCGTGGTTGCCCCGTTTCTGGGACTCCTGCGCCGTACCGGTCTTACCGGCCACGTGTACGTCCAGACCATCAAACACGCGCTTGGTCGAACTGTTGGTAACTACCTGGCGCATACCTTGTTGGACTGCATCCCAGGTGCTTGTCTGGAAATCAAGGGTTGACGCCACAGCCGGCGAATAATCCTTGACCAGATTACCCTGGGAATCCGTCTCCTTATCAATCAAGCTCAGATCATAGACCGTGCCGCGGTTGGCAAGCGCCGTCACATAGCGGGCAAGCTGCACGCTCGCAAACTGGTGCGTACCCTGTCCCATACTGGAACGCTCCGGATCGGTATCACTGATAGACGGCGTCGCCTCCGAGATTTCAATGCCCGAAGTCCGGTCCAAACCGAACATGGTCGCGTATTTTTTCAGCGTCTCCAGACCTTTCTCCGGTTTGTAGCTTCCATCTGTCTCTGTGGACAGGCGGTGCGCCACCTCCGAGAAGAAATAGTTACAGGAATTTTCGATACCTCCCACGACATTTAACGGTCCGTGGAAGCCCGGATATTTCCAGCATCGGATCGGATTGCTGACTTCCTCATAAATACCGGTACAGTTAATCATATCAGAAAGCGTGATTGCCCCCTCTTCCAGACCTGCAATCGCCGTGATCGGCTTAAAGGTGGAGCCTGGTGCTTTCAGCGTCTGCGTCGCATTGTTTCGCAGCGGCAGCGACTGATCGGCATTTAGCTGGGCAAAATAGGTGCTGTCCGAAATCCGGTTGTTGTCATAGCTTGGATAAGATACCAGTGCCAGCACCTCGCCAGTCTTCGCGCTCGTCACGACACAGCTCGCCGTACACGGGTCAAGTGCCAGCTGCGCCGGTGTGATCTCAATATTGCGGATCTTATTCATCAGGAACTGGTACGCATATTCTTCCCCGCTGACACGCAGCAGGTTGACTTCATTCTCATCGTATGCAAGCACATTCTGGGAATAGAGCGCCATGCAGAGCTCGCGCCCGGTCACAACATTGTTATTGATTAAATACTGATAAATCAGTTTCTCGAATGCCGGATCCTTTTCCAGATCGCGGAAACAGTCGTCCAGCAGTGCCGTGAAGACATCGTCCGCATTCGAATAGCGGCTCTGGATGTCCAGCTTCGTCGTATCGATCCAGTTGTTGGCAATTCCATAATATAAGTATTCCCGCAGACTGATCGTACCGTTCTTCCACGCCTGATACATGTCACTGGACGTATCGATCGCATCACGCTGGACAATCGCCTTGTTGCTGGAAGAAAGATACGAATAGATATACTGCATATATGCCTGCATTTCCTCTGAAAGCGCGTTCATCGGCGTTGCATTTTCAGACTGCAGTTCGCCCCGCAGTTCCTGTTCAATCCGCACGCGTGAGCTCTCGTACTTCTGATAAATCTGCTGTTCCACATCGGATGCCTCTTCGGAAGCAAAATTGTCAATCGAGAGGACGTTGTTGTTGATCAGCTGGAAGTATGCCTTCTTGATCGGTATCTTAATACTGGAAGAATCGATATAAGCGATATCTTTCTCATCCTGGTTGACAATCGTCTTTAACAAGACGCCCGCCAGCTGCTTCTCCAGAATGTGGTAAATACCCTTCTGAAGGTTCAGATCGAGGGTCAGCCAGATATCGTTGCCTGCCACCGGTGCGACTTCCCCGGTCACGCTTAGGATTCTTCCGACGTTATCTACATATGCCGTCTGGGAACCTTTCTTACCCTTTAATTCCAGCTCCATCGAGGATTCGATGCCAGTACGGCCTACGACATCATTTAACTCATAGTCATCGTTGACCGCCTTTAACTCCTCCAGACGTTCGCTCGTTACTTTTCCCGTATATCCAATGATCGGCGCAAAGTAGATGCTTTCATTGTACACACGGATCGTCGATTCCTGTATATTGACGCCCACCAGATCGGCTGCGTGCTCTAAAATGTCTGCAACGGTCTCATCGCTGATATCCGTCGCGATCGTTGTCGATTCGTACTTCTGGAACGCGGTAAAACGCATCGTGTAGCGGATACCGACGATCTGCAGCGCCACCTCATCCGAAACATCGATCGGATTGCCGTCTTTGTCAAGCGGGCGCCCGTCCCGGTTCTTATCGTCACCGAGTGTCAGGTGGTACTCCTTTTTCATCCGCTCCAGCAGATCTGGCGCTGAAATGTCGGACGGGTATTTTCCATCTGAATCGTCCATCTCATCCACATTTTTAAGACCATAATAATCGCGCAGGAATCGCTTGCGTCCGGACTGTGTCTCGGAGGTATACACGACATTTCCATCGTGATCGAGCGTAAGCTCTAAACTGGTCTGTGCGCTCTCACCGTGTTTATTCAAGATCGATACCAGATCGTAGAGCATCGTGTTCCACTGTGCATCCGTCTTGTACGCACCGGTATCCTGTATGGTAACGTCGTATGCCAGTTCGTTGTACGCCAGCACATTGCCGTTCCGATCGTAGATATTACCCCGCGTGCTGGCAGTCTTTATGACTTTTTCCGTCATCGCTGTATATGCATCCTGATACTCTTCGCCCTTGATGATCTGCAGGTTGAACAACCGCATCACCAATGCGGACGACATCAGGCAGAACACAACCGCCAGGACAAAAAGCCGGGAGGTAATCACTTTTTTGAACCATTCTCGCAGATATTCTTTCAGGTCATCAAACAATGTTCGAATCTCTCCTTTGTTCCCATTCTTTCAGTTTCCGGTTGATAAAAAGGAAAAACCGGTATACGACAAGCGTCGTAACCGTGGTAAATATGATCTCCGGGATAATGATGGAGACCAGATAATGCCCAAAATTCAGACGATTCCGTATCAGGAACCGGAATACATAGATGTACAGGTTATAGATTAAATCACTTGCCAGGCTTAAAAGCAGCGGCAGCGTGATGTAGTCTTCATAATAATACTTGTTGCAGATTCCACTGACATACCCCAGATTGATGAAAAACAGTGTATAAAAGCCAAATGGTCCACTGTAAAACAGATCCATAAAAAGACCTGCCACCAGCCCGTAGAACATCCCCCGCTCGCGCCCCTCGATGAAGCTGCACACAAACACCACAATCAGCAGCAGGTTCGGAGCCGAAGATAAGAAGGCGATCTGTGGGAACACGCAGATCTGGATCGTGAATGCCAGAATCAGCATGACAAGGTTAATCAGCAGCTTCCGCATTATTGTCGCCTCCATCCCCATTTTTCAGCTGGGTGATTACCAGTACCTCCTGCAGGTTATCAAAATCTGCAACCGGAATGATTGTACCGGATTTGGTTACGTTGTTGGCATCGGTCGTCAGCCCGGAGGCATAACCGATAAGAATGCCCGGCAGGAAAATATCACTGATGTTGGAGGTCACGATCTTGTCGCCCTCCTGGATATCTGCCTCTTTCTTGATATGGTCAAGTCCCAGCCGTCCATCCTGGTAAAGCGTCAGGTTGCCGGATACATTACAGGTATCGCCGGTCCGCAGGGACATGCCGCTGACGTTGCTGTCGTCATCGATGATCGCGCGGACAGTTGCATAGTTTGCCCCGACATCGGTTACAATACCGACCAGTCCGCCGCCTGCCATGACGTTCATATCTTCCTGAATGCCATCGTCCGCTCCCTTGTCGATCCGGAATACCTGAAACCAGTTTCCAGAGTCCTTTGCAATGACACGGGCGGCTATTTTTTTATACTGCATATATTCCTGATCAAGCTGATACAGCTCTCTGAGACGGTCTAACTCGTAAAGCTCCGACTGCAAGCGGTTGTTCTCTTCCACCATCTGGTCCAGACGCATCTGGAGATTTTTGTTCTCCTCCTGCGCCTCCCGCAGGGAGGAAAAATTTTCAAGCGTATTGTAGAGACCTGTGCCAATCGCGTTGACGCCTGACTGCAGCGGTACCAGAACAAAACCGACACCCGTCCGAAGCGGCATCAGAAAGCTTGATTTGATAGACGTTGCTGTAATCAGCACAAGACAGAAAGCTGACATACCTGCCAGAATATACTTGCTGTTTTTCATAATGATAGTATTCCCCGTTCTTTGAAACTAAAATAGGCTTGTTCGCCGATAATCACATGATCCAAAAGCCGGATTCCCAGCATAGCGCCCGCCTCCTGAATCCGGACGGTCGTCCGCCGATCCTCCGCACTGGGGGTAGGATCCCCGCTCGGATGATTATGTACTAAAACGATGCTGGCTGCATGATAGCGCAGCGCCTCGATAAATATCTCCCTCGGAGACGCCGGAGAGTGATTGAAGGTTCCCCGAAACAGCAGGATATCCCGAATCAGCCTCTGCTTCGTATTGAGGATCATCAGGTGCATCTCTTCCTGCTCTTTGTGACGCATTTCCTCCATATAAAAGGCGGCGATCGCCTCCGGCGCCGTAAACGCAGGCGCTTCTGAAAGCGTCAAGGTGCGCCAGATCCGCTGTGACAGTTCTCCCACACACAAAAGTTCGATTCCCTTGACCCTGCCGATTCCTTTCTGCTCCATCAGTTCTGGAAGAGTCAGATGCAAAAGCCCTAAAATTCCCGGCGGCTGCGCCTGCGCCAGAATCCGGGTTGCCAGGGAAAGTGCCGACTCCTGCCGGTTTCCGGTCCGGATAAGGATCGCTAAAAGCTCGGCGTCCGTCAGTGCCCCAACTCCCTCCCTCTCACATTTTTCGTAGGGGCGGTCTTTTTCAGGGATATCTTTCATGGTAAGACGCCATCCAGCGGTCGGTTCAGAACTTTTTACTGGTTTCTTTGTTTCTTTTTTCATTGATTGTCCTCCTGCGTGCCTCTCCTCTGCATACAGAAAGCCATTCCTGCCAGGCGGGATTCTTTGATTAAATCAGACGATATGCGATCAGTGCAATGACAACGCCGATGATGCTCGCCATCGTCACCCGGATTGACAGACCAAACGTGATAACCAGGATTCCTAAATCAAGAACAACCGGGTCCATCAGACCGAAGGATTGTCCGTAATTCAGCCACGACAGTCCCCTGACGCCGGATGCCATATTTCCGATAAATCCACCTAACACAATCCCTGTCATCAGAAGCAGCAGCAGAATCCAGAAATTTTTTGCTCGATTCATGATACCGAATACCGCCCCTTTCTATAATCTTTATTATCTTAGCACAAACTGCCGGAATGTGTATAGACAGTCCGGCAGATTTTTTTTTAAAGTTTTCTTAAAATTAATTACAAAATCATTCAAAAAACGTCATTTATAGTCGATTTTGAGCTGCTCAGGTTTTACTATGCCTGCATCCAGAAGCTTCTGCAGGGACATTAAAATGCCTAACTTCGCATGGTACCAGGTCAGTCCGCCCTGGAAGAATACACTGTACGGCGGTTTGATCGGACCATCCGCGGAAAGCTCTATCGAGGAGCCCTGGATAAAGGCACCTGCTGCCATAATAACCTGGGAATCATACCCCGGCATATCCCACGGTTCCGGCGATACATAGCTGTCAACCGGCGCCGCCGCCTGAATGCCCTGGCAGAACGCAATAACACCCTCCGGTTTTCCAAACGTGATCGCCTGAATGATATCATAGCGCGGCTCCGTGCTGTTCGGAACCACATCAAAGCCCAGGCGCTCATAGACGTTTGCCGCAAAGATAGCTCCCTTTAATGCGCCGGATACAACGGTCGGTGCCAGGAAGAGTCCCTGGAAGAAGGACTGGTTGACGCCAAGACTCGCGCCGACCTCCCGTCCGAGTCCCGGAGAACCAAGGCGGTACGCTGCATTTTCGATGCACTGTCTGGTTCCGGCGATATAGCCGCCGATCGGCGCCAGTCCGCCGCCCGGGTTTTTAATCAGGGAACCGACTACCATGTCCGCACCGAGATCGCTCGGTTCGATCCGCTCAACGAATTCGCCATAGCAGTTGTCTACCATACAGATCACTTCCGGTTTGATGGATTTGACAAATGCAATCAGTTCACCGATCTGCTCTGCCGAGAGGGTTGGACGGGATGCGTATCCCTTGGAACGCTGGATGGTTACCAGTTTTGTTTTCTCGTTGATCGCCCCGCGGATGCCGTCGTAATCGAAGGTTCCGTCCGGCAGCAGGTCAACCTGACGATATGAAATGCCGTACTCCCGCAGGGAACCGTTGGACTCGCGGATGCCGATCACTTCCTCCAGAGTATCATACGGTTTTCCCACCGGCGAAAGCAGCTCGTCGCCCGGGCGCAGATTTCCGGCTAATGCCGTGTAGAGCGCGTGCGTTCCGCACACGATCTGCGGGCGCACCAACGCGTCCTCAGTGTGGAATACATCCGCATATACCTGTTCCAGCGTCTCACGTCCGAGGTCGTTGTAACCATATCCGGTTGTACCGGAAAAATGAATATCGCTGACGCGGTTTTTCTGCATCGCAGCGATTACCTTTAACTGATTGTACTCTGCATTGCCATCGATCTCTGTGAAACGGTCTTCCAGAGCCGCTTCGATTCTGGCTCCATATTCAAGCACTTCTTTCGAAATGCCGAGGTCGCCATACATTTTCTCTAACTCCATGGTGATTCCTTTCCTGTTATCGGTTATTCTATAATTCTTTTTTTGTTTCTTTAACTTTTCTTAATTATAATTTGGAGTGTTCCATCCATCTTATGAATCACACTCCATAATCCCCGCTTCCGCCGCTAATTCCTGCAGAATATGTTCCAGCACGCGTTCCCGGTCATTATCAAATTCCGGCAAATATAAGAAACGCACGTCGCGTTCCCGCCGGAACCAGGTAAGCTGACGTTTCGCAAAATGGCGCGTATCGCGTTTCAGGATATTGACCGCTGTCTCCAACGACATTTCGCCATTTAAATAGGCCAGAATTTCTTTATATCCAAGTCCCTGCATCGCCACTGAATCACGGCGACAGCCCATCGCCTGCAGCTGCCTCACTTCCTCGACCAGTCCCTCTTCCATCATCTCATCGATCCGCTTCTCGATCCGCTCATAGAGAACCGTCCGATCGGTATTTAATACATAATAGAAGAAATGGTACGGTGAAGTCTTTGCCCGCTCCGCCTCATTGTGGGCAGAAATCTTCTCGCCCGTCTGCTCATAATATTCCAGCGCACGGATCACACGTTTTACATTGTTTGCGTGGATCGCCTCCGCCGATTCTGGATCGACCGCCCGCAGGCGCTCATGCAGAACTTCCGCCCCCTGTTCGGCTGCCAGGCGTTCCATCTCCTCCCGAAACTGCGTATTTTCATCGATCTGGGTGAAATCAATATCATTGAGCAGTGCCTGAATATAAAAGCCGGTTCCACCTGCCACGATCGGAATTTTTCCGCGGCTGTAAATATCTTCCGCCGCCGCGCGGGCAAGCGCCTGAAACCGCACGACATTGAAATCCTCAGTCGGCTCTAAAATATCGATCAGATGGTGCGGCACACCGTCCATCTCCTCCAGGCGTATCTTTGCCGTACCGATATCCATGTGGCGGTACACCTGCATCGAATCCGCGCTGATGATCTCACCGCCGATCCGCCTGGCAAGCTGAATGGACAGCGCCGTTTTTCCGACTGCCGTCGGTCCGGTCAGGACAATCAGGGGCTTTTTTTCAGCCGCTTGTTCCAGATTTCCCATAAGACTTTCTCTCCTTTTAATGGGTTATACAATCCGTTTGAATTTCTTCTCCAACTCATATTTGCTCATCGATATGATCGTTGGGCGTCCATGTGGGCACGCATACGGATTTTTGAGTTCCAGAAGCTCATCGATCAGCTTGTCCGCTTCGGCAAATGATAATGTGTGATTGCCCTTGACCGCCGCCTTACACGACATCGTCGCCACACGCTCATTGATGAGATCCGGGGTTCCGCTTCCATTGCCCTCCGCCAGATCGTCGATCATCTCCATCAGAAGCTCGCGTTTTGCGACGGAAAAGAGGTTCGCCGGAACGGCACGCACCGCGTACTCCTTGCCGCCAAACGGCTCAATCTCAAATCCGATCGAGGTAAAATGTTCCATATACTGCTCTAATTTGAGCTGCTCACTACTGTTGAGACTCAAAATGATCGGCGGATCGATCATCTGGGAGGTGTACTCCCTCTTTTGAAGGGATGCCATCGTCCGCTCATAGAGGATTTTCTCATGCGCCGCATGCTGATCAATGATGTACAGATTATCATGATACTCCACCAGCCAGTATGTGTCAAACAGCTGTCCAATCAGGCGGTGGTTCGCACGCGCCGGTTTGGTCAGGAGTTTATCTTCAAACAGATCCATCTGACGGGGCTTTTCAGATGGGGCGGACTGGGTCGATCCCGTTGAAACAGATGCAGGAGATGCAGTTTGCCCCGCTGAAGCTGAGATGGATTCGCTGGAAGGCGCTGACGTGGCCGGCTCTGGCAGATCTGACTCTGTATTAATTGAAACATTTTCAACTCTGCCGGTTGTGTCGGTTCTTCCAAACCCTTCATCGAACCGCCCCGTTTCTGACACAGCCGCATTTGATCCGCTGCCGTTTTCAACCCCATATCCCGGCATATCTTCCGAGACCGACATCATTTCTGCCTGCGACGCCCCCAGACGTTTCGTCTCAAACGGTTCCGGATGTTCCTCACGGATACGGACTGGTTTTAAGGACGGACGGCTGCCCTGGCTGCTTTCCATCTTTCTGGTTGGAAGCTCCGGCAGCACTCCCTTTTCCAGCCCCGGAATCTTCAGCTCTTTCTCTGCATTCTTCTCATTCTCCAGCGAAACCGCCGGAATCAGTTCCCGGTTAGCGAGTGCCATCGCGATCGTATGGTAGACCGTCCGGTAGATCTGTTCGCCGTCCCTGAAACGGATCTCCATCTTCGCCGGATGGACGTTGACGTCAATATACGACGGATCGATCGTAAATTGCAGCATCGTAAATGGATACTTGTGTTGCATCATGAATGGTTTATATGCGTCCTCGATCGCCTTTCCGATGATACTGCTCTTGATATAGCGTCCGTTGATGAAATAATTTTCATACGTGCGGTTGCCGCGCGCGATCAGCGGCTTACCGATAAAGCCGCCTACCCGGATCGGATCAGCTCCGGCATCCACCTCAATCAGGTTTGCCGTGATCTCACGTCCAAAGACCGCATAAATTATATCTTTTAAGTTATGATTTCCAGAGGTATGGAGACGGCTCTGGTTGTTATTGATGAAACGGATGGAGATTTCCGGATGCGACAGGGCAATCTTTTCGACTAAATCTGCCACATGGGATCCTTCTGTCGCCGGCGTCTTTAAAAACTTCCGGCGTACCGGTGTATTGTAGAACAGATCTCTGGCGATAAAGGTCGTACCTTCCGGCGCACCGACCTCCTCCAGTCCCAGTTCCTCGCCGCCCTCGATGCGGTAACGGGAACCGCTGATCGAATCGTTTGTTTTCGTGATCAGTTCCACCTTCGCCACCGACGCGATCGACGCCAGCGCCTCGCCGCGGAACCCTAACGATGCCACCTGAAACAAATCCGACGCCGTCCGGATCTTGCTGGTCGCATGGCGCTTAAATGCCAGTGGGATCTCCTCGCGCACAATGCCGCTTCCGTTATCCGTCACCCGGATCGTCTGCAGACCGCCGCCCTGAATCTCCACCGTGATCGCCGTCGCCTTCGAATCGATCGCATTCTCCAAAAGCTCCTTGACAACCGACGCCGGCCGTTCAATGACCTCGCCGGCTGCAATCTGATTGATTGTATTGGAATCCAAGACCTGAATCGCAGCCATCTATCTCCTCCACATCCTTCCTAAACTCTTTTTACTGGTGCATCCACCGGTTTTTCAGCTTCGCCTGCAGCTTATCTAATGTATTGAGCGCATCCAGCGGAGACATACGGTTTACTTCCAGTTCCATGATCTCCTTGATGATATCGTCCTCATTGACCGTGTCAAAGATCGACATCTGCTGCAGATCTACCTCGTCCGGTTTTGCCACCTTTTTGCGCGTCTGGGTTCCCGGACCATTTTCTGCAATCTCCTTCGCACGCGCTGTAATGTCGGCATCGCTCAACTCTTCCACCAGTTCTTTTGCCCGATCGATGACCGGAGCCGGAACGCCTGCAAGCTTCGCCACCTGGATGCCGTAGCTCTTATCGGCGCCACCCTTCACGATTTTACGCAGGAAGACGATATCGTCGCCCTGTTCCTTGACCGCGATACAGTAGTTGTTGACGCCGCTTAAGGTTCCTTCCAGCTCTGTCAGTTCATGGTAATGTGTCGCAAACAGCGTCTTAGCACCCAGAATCTTCGTATTACTAATATACTCCACAACCGCCCAGGCGATCGAAAGGCCGTCGAAGGTACTCGTACCGCGCCCGATCTCATCGAGAATCAGAAGGCTGTTTTTCGTCGCATTCCGCAGGATATTCGCAACCTCGGTCATCTCCACCATGAAGGTACTCTGACCGGATGCCAGATCATCCGAGGCGCCCACACGGGTAAAAATACGGTCGCAGAGACCGATATCCGCCTCATCCGCCGGGACGAAGCTTCCGATCTGCGCCATCAGCGTGATCAGCGCCGTCTGACGCATATAAGTCGATTTACCAGCCATGTTCGGACCGGTAATGATCGAAATCCGGTTCTTTCCGTTGTCTAAATATGTGTCATTGGCGACAAACATCTCGCCGCCCATCATGCGCTCTACGACCGGATGACGTCCGTTTTTGATGCGGATGATGCCCTTTTCGTTGATATGAGGTTTCACGTAATTGTAACGCGTCGCCACCACCGACAGAGACGCCAGCACATCCGTCATCGCGATCGCACGGGCGGTACTCTGAATCCGGTTTACCTCGCCCGCGATCTGGTCGCGCACCTGGCAGAACAGATCATATTCCAGAGAAACCAGCTTGTCCTCGGCGCCGAGAATGATATCTTCCAGCTCTTTCAGCCGGTCGGTCGTATAGCGCTCTGCGTTTGTCAGGGTCTGTTTACGGATGAAATAATCCGGCACCAGATCCTTAAAGGAATTCGTCACCTCAAAATAGTAGCCAAATACCTTATTGAACTTGACTTTCAGATTTTTGATGCCTGTCTTTTCGCGCTCGCTCTGCTCTAACTGTGCCAGCCAGTCTTTTCCTTCTGTCTTTGCATGACGCAGACGGTCTGCCTCCTCATGGTAGCCTTCCTTGATGATGCCGCCCTCGCGCACCGTGATCGGCGGCTCTTCCACGATCGCCTTGTCAATCAGTTCCTTCAAATCTGCCAGCGGATCCAGAGCGGCTTCCAGGTTTTTAAGCAGCTCGCCTGAAAACTCCTTCAAAATCTGTTTGATATACGGAAGCATCGCCAGTGAATTGCCAAACGCGATGAGATCGCGCGGATTTGCCGTCCGGTAACTGATGCGTCCGATCAGACGTTCGAGATCGTAGATCGGATTCAGATATTCGCACAGCTCCTCGCGGCTGATATAGTTCATGTTCAGCTCTTCGATCGCATTCTGGCGGCGCAGGATCTCCTCCCGGCTGATGAGCGGCTGCTCCACAAGTGTCCGCAGCATACGGGCGCCCATCGCCGTTTTCGTCTTATCAAGCACCCAGAGAAGTGTGCCTCGCTTCTGCTTTTCCCGGAGCGTCTCAGTAAGCTCCAGGTTCCGGCGCGTGGACGTATCCAGCATCATAAACTGTCCGGTCGTATAGACAGTCAGGCGCGTCAGGTGTTCCAGCGTATTTTTCTGCGTCTCATACAGATACTGCAGGACAGCGCCCGCCGCGATCGCGCCCGTCTCATAGTCCGCCAGTCCCAACGCTTCCAGGTGCTCTACATGAAAATGTTCCCGCAGGATTCTCCGGCAGGAATCATCAGAAAAGAACCGATTTTCAAGTGCTGAGATCACGGCATTTAACCGTACTTTCAAGTCCTCTAAATCGATTCCTGACATGTAAAAAGCCTCGTTGCAGATAAGCTCCGACGGCGAAAATTTATAAATTTCATCTAACAGACTGCGCTCGTTGCGAACCTCCGTCACAAGATAGTCGCCCGTGCTGACATCAACCGTCGAAACGCCGAATACACCGTCTATGTATACAATTCCCATCAGGTAATTGTTTTTTGATTCCTCCAGAACCTGTGAATTTGTCAGGGTTCCCGGCGTCACCACCCGGATTACCTCCCGCTTCACAAGTCCCTTTGCCTGTTTCGGATCCTCCATCTGCTCTGCGATGGCGACCTTATAGCCCTTCTGGACGAGACGGCTCAAATAACCCTCTACGGCATGATAAGGAACGCCGCACATAGGCGCGCGTTCCTCCAGTCCGCAGTCTTTTCCAGTCAGGGTAAGTTCCAGTTCTTTCGAAACAGTCTGGGCATCCTCAAAAAACATCTCATAGAAATCGCCAAGACGATAAAACAGAATACAGTCCGGATACTGTTTTTTCGTCTCCAGATAATGAGTCATCATTGGTGAAAGTGCCACAATTTACCTCTCTTCATCGCGATCCGCCCGTTTTCCGGCACTTCACTCATCTGAATGCCAGACCGGACAGACCGCTGTCGTTTTATTTTAGTTGAATTTCGGATCCGTCGGATCCCAGGTCTGCTGATCGGAGATCGGTACCAGCTCCGGCTTATCAAATGGAGATGCTACATTGGCATCCTCGTATACCTGTACAGTCGTTCCCAAATGGCAGTTATCATATACCCACTTGGAGTTTCTACAGTTCAGGCGTACACAGCCTAAAGAACGGGAAACACCCAGACCATTATAGCCGACGGTCAGAAGGTTATTCTCATTCGGGGTTGCGTATGTAATCGAATGGAACAGGAATCCCTGTGTGATACGGGTTGCATACTGGGTGTAAGTATCATTTACCATCAGTCTCCAGCGATATTTCTCCGGTGTCTTGAAAGTTCCAATCGGCGTATCATCACCGACGGAGGTCAGCATCGCTTTCACCGGAATAATATATCCGTTATTGCCGTCTTTTGCATAAACCGTCAGGCAGTTCAGTGTCTTATTTACCTTCAGGAGATAATCGGACTGCTTGCCAATCAGGCTGTCTACGTCCTGAACCAGACGACCGCAGGAGTCAAAGTAGAACTTGTAACCATCGATATACTGCCAGCCGGTCTTTGCGTAGCCATTTTCAAAATAATAACGTACAAAGTCATCGGAAAGCCAGCCGTTATATACGCTTCCGTCCTCATTGAACATAACCGTTGCATTTTCTGCTACGCTCAGTCTGCTGGAAGCAGCTGATTTGTAGCGCGGTGCTGCACTCTGCGGACCTGCGCTTCCCTTCGGAACTAATACGACTTCAATAGAAAGGATCTTCTCGCCGATATCCACGGTACCAGCCACCTCGCCATTCTTCGCATATCCCATCTTGCCCTGACCGCTGGATGTAACGCTATAGTAAACATCGTACATCTTCTCAGCCTGACCGGAAAGCTGAATCTGGATCGCCTCTACCCAGCTTCCAGAACCAACCACACCGGTCTGGATGCCGTCATGGTACCACCACAGATAACCGCCTGTGTTGGTATATGCACGGTAGGACACGCCGCCGATCCCCTCAAAGTTTTTCAAATCCATCGCAAATGCAGAAATATCGCCTTCCGCATTATACAGATAATTAACGCCGACATGAAGTGCCGTGTTCTCATCTTGCTGCCCGGTTCCCTGGTTGAACTGCTCTGCCGATGTTGACGAACCGGCGTTTGGCATACCGACTGTACCGTTTGCAATGTCATCTGCCGGTCCTGCATATGCGACAGAAGCACTTCCTGCCAGCATGCAGGCTGACAGCAGAACCGTCAATCCTTTATAATGCTTTTTCATAAATTTATCCTCCTTAATCTACTAGGGATCCCATATAGTAAAATCCCTTGGATTCCTCCAGATATACTTTAACAATTTTACCAATCAGCTCTTTTCCACCTGGGAAATGAACGATTGTGTTATTGGACATACGGCCGGTTACCAGTCCCTCCACGTGACTGTCCGGTTCCTCCACCAGAACCTCCTGAACCGTATGGACATCTCGTCCACAGACCTGTGCGGAAATCGCCTGTACCTCTGCGAGCAGACGGTCGAAACGTTCTTTGACAACTTCTTCTGGAACCTGATTTTCCATCGCTGCCGCCGGAGTTCCGGTGCGCTTCGAATAAATAAAGGTAAATGCGCTGTCGTAGCGGACTTTCCGCACAACCTCCAGTGTCTCCTCGAAATCTTCCTCCGTCTCTCCCGGAAATCCAACGATGATATCCGTCGTCAGGGAAATATCCGGTACCGCCTTGCGGATGCGCTCTGCCAGTTCCAGATACTGCTCCTTCGTGTAATGGCGGTTCATCTTCTTTAGGATCTCGCTGCTGCCCGACTGAAGCGGCAGATGCAGATGGCGGCAGATCTTCTTGGAAGATGCCATCACTTCGATCAGCTCATCCGACAGATCCTTCGGATGGGAGGTCATGAAACGGATCCGTTTAAGCCCCTCAATCCGCTCTACCCGGCGCAGAAGTTCTGCAAAGGTAATTGGAGATTCCAGGTTCTTTCCGTAGGAATTGACATTCTGCCCTAACAGCATGATCTCCACGACGCCGTTCTTAACCAGCTCTTCAATCTCACGGATGATGTCCTCCGGCGCACGGCTGCGCTCGCGTCCGCGCACATACGGGACGATGCAATAGCTGCAGAAATTGTTGCAGCCAAACATGATATTAACGCCAGACTTAAATGTATATTTGCGCTCCGACGGCAGATCCTCGACGATCTTATCAGTTCCTTTCCAGATATCGATGACCATCTTCCCCGTCTCAAAGCGCTGTTCCAGCAGCTCTGCCAGCTTATATACATTGTGCGTGCCGAAAATCAAGTCCACAAAGCGGTAGCTCTTCTTTAATTTCTCTACAACCTCCGGCTCCTGCATCATGCAGCCGCAAAGTGCGATCATCATGTGCGGATTCTTTTTCTTGAGGCTGTGAAGATACCCTAAACGTCCATACACGCGTAGGTTCGCATTTTCACGGACTGTACATGTATTGTAGAGGACGAAATCCGATTCCTCACTGGTTCCTTCCACAAATCCTGCTTCCAGCAGAATACCGAGAAGCTTTTCTGAATCGTGTGCATTCATCTGACATCCAAACGTCGAGATAAAGCAGGTCAGCGGACGCCCCAGTTTGTCCGAAATCTCCTGTACCTTCTGGCGGCAGAGTGCCATATAATACTGCTGGCGATCCGGTTCCTGCTGCGGTATACCGCCCACCGGAATCTGACATTTGTCAGACACAAACACGCCTGCTGCGGATTCGGACGAATCGTTTGTATGTAAATCCATAAATTGTATTGCTCCTTACTATTCTTTCATTATCCTAATAATCCTAATATTTCATACATTAGATAATATTACTATATGGCGCTCATTTTCGCAAGTCCCATTCCTGCCAGAATCCTTTCCAGTTTCTTACAAAATATTCCGGTTCATGTATCTGGAAGCAAAAACAGAGTTTACCACACGGCCGCTCTGTTCCCGCATGCATTTTCGGTTTTAAAAAAGAATGTGCCTTGGCATATCCTCGCGCCGAGCGTGGTCGCTTGCGACATGTTTCTGCTTCGCGCGAGTGCGCCAGACATTACAAAACTTTAATTGTCTGCTCCGGTGTCACAATATATGCCATTTTTTTATCGTGCTTTTCGGTTTCAAATGCCGGAAACAACTGGAATCCATAGCAGAGTCCCACCGCCATATGGTCCGGTTCTGCCGCAAAAAAGCGGTCATAATACCCCGCCCCATAACCGATACGGTTTCCGTCCTTGGAAAACCCCACGCCAGGCGTGATCACCAGCGCTTTCGGCGAATCTGCCTCCTGACATCCGTCCGCCGGTTCCGGGATGCCATATGCCCCCGTCACAAGCTGGCACCGATCTGTGACATAGAAAAAACGCATCTCACGCCCAAACACCCGCGGCAGTGCTACCCGGCAGCCGCGCTTTAACAGCTCGTCAATCAAATATTCCGTACTTGCCTCACCGCGCACACTCGTATAGGCATACACTGCCGTCCCGGCTGATGGAAAGAGGGGGTGGAGACGTTCTAACAACGCCTCATCCCATCGTTGTTTTTCTTCTGGCAGCAGAGTCCGGCGTTTTTGAAGGACATATGCGCGAATCTCCTGTTTTGATATCTGCGATCCAGATGAATGAATAACCATCTCTTCTACCCTTCAATTAATTCTTCGTATCCGTAACGCCGCCGTATTTCTTACCCAGATCCGTAATAGAACCGTCTTTCTCTTTAATCAGTATCGAATTTAACTGTCCTCGCATATTTCCACGGATTGACTCAATATACTCCTTCCGAAGCGCTGCCTGCTCTTTTTTCTCTTCTTCGGTCAATCCAACTGCCTGGCTCTTATGATATAACGTATTAATACGGTCAATTCTTTCCTGTTTCATCTATCATTTCTCCTCTTATAATGCTTGTTTTAATTTTGGGGATAGCATACTTCGCGATAATTGCCTCTGCCGTCTTCATCCCATCCATCGCTGCCGAGGTAATGCCGCCCGCATATCCAGCGCCTTCGCCGCATGGGTAGATGCCCGCGATCGTGCTGCTCTCCATCGTCGCGTGGTCACGCGGAATCCGCAGCGGCGAGGAGGTCCGACTCTCTACTCCGGCAAAAACCGCATCCTCGCGGTCAAAGCCATGAATCACATGTCCAAAATGTTCCATTCCCTCTAACATCGCTGCCGAAAGCACTTCCGGCAGCACCTCCCGCAGATTTCCAAATGCAAACTGTCCTTCAAACTGTGGTGTCACTGATCCAAATCCCGTTGAAATCCGGTTTTCCCGGAAATCTCCATAAAGCTGTACCGGGATTTTTCCGCCGCCGCAGCGGTATGCCGCTTCCTCCAGCTGACGCTGGAACATCACGCCGCCAAGTGTGCCCGGCTGTGGAAAATCCTCCGGTGTAACGGTCACAATCAGAGCGCTGTTTGCGTTTGCACCGGCACGATCATGGTTGCTCATGCCGTTGATTGCCAGCCGTCCCGGCTCTGAGGATGCATCCACAACAAAGCCGCCCGGACACATACAGAAAGAATACACGCCCCTGCCTCCGGAGGTCTGTGCCGTCAGCTTATAGCTGGCAGCCCCCAGATTCCCGGCTTCTTCCCGTCCGTACTGGCTTAAGTTGATCTGCGTCTGTGGGTGCTGGATCCGCAGTCCCACCGCAAATGCCTTTGCCTGCATGTCGAGCGGTTTCTCTGCCAGCATCGCAAAGGTATCGCGGGCGCTATGCCCGATCGCCAGCACCAGTGCCGATGCCGGAATCTCCTCCACCGTCCGTCCTGCCTCCGACGTGCCTTTACGGGCACTGACGCGGATGGAACACAAATGACCATTCTGTGTCTCAAAGTCCTCCAGACGGCAGCCAAACCGTACCTCACCGCCCAGACTCTCTATCTCACTTCGAATATTCTTTACCACCGTCCGCAGAACATCCGTTCCGACGTGCGGCTTGTTCACATAGGTAATCGTCGGATCCGCGCCCGCCTGCGCCAAGATTTTCAGCACTTCCTTATTCCGCCCAGATGGATCCTTGACCAGCGTATTCAGCTTTCCATCTGAAAACGTACCGGCACCGCCCTCGCCGAACTGCACATTGCACTCCGGATCCAGCGTTCCATCTGTCCAATAGCGTGCAACCGCCTTTGCACGGCTGTCCGCATCCAGCCCCCGTTCCAGAATAAGCGGGCGATATCCGGCACGCGCCAACATCAGACCACAAAACATACCTGCCGGACCAAAGCCCACGATTACCGGTCGTTCCCGAAGCGGCTCTATTCCCGGATCGGGCAGGCGGTACGCCTCTTCCTTTCGGATCTGCACATTTACACTGCGCGCACGTTTGACAATCGCCGCCTCTTTCCCTGCCACTGCAACATCTAATGCATATAAATAGTACAGATCTGGCTTTTTGCGCGCATCCAGAGACTGGCGCACCAGCTCCACCGACTGTATCTGATCTGCCGATACTCCCATCATTTTGGCAGTTTTCTTGCGAAGATCCGCCTCACTGTGGCTGACCGGCAGTTTTACCTGATTTACTCGTATCATTTATCTGACTCCCTTCCAGCACATTTTCCAGCTGCTGCGCCGCTGCTCCACGCCCACTGGAGATTATAACCGCCGCAGATGCCATCGACATCCAGAATCTCCCCGGCAAAATATAACCCTTTTACCTTCTTCGATTCCATCGTCTGTGCGTCAACCTCCCGCACATCGACGCCGCCGCAGCAGATCTGTGCCTGTTCAAAGGAATTTGTACCGTTCACGCTGACCTCAAACCGGCAGAGCAGATCCCCCAGCGTCTGAATCTGTGTCTCTGTCAGGCTGCCAACCGTCCGATCTGGCCGGATTCCTGCCTGTTTTAAAAACAGAGCTGCCAGTTTTTTATGTATCCAGCCGGAAAAAAAGTCCTCCACCTGCCGTTCTTTCAGGCGCTCACTCCGCTCTTTTAATATCCGGCGTGTCTCCGTTTCCGGGCATTCCGGATAAAAATTGAGTACCGCCCGTACATCCCGTCCCTCATCGAGCGCGCGCGCCGCAAAGCGGCTGACCTGGAAAACCGGAATCCCCGAAATACCATAATCCGTAAGCTGCACCTCGCCCTTGTCCTCCGCCAGCTTTCTGCCATCGCTGTAGAGTATCACAGAGGCATCCGCGCGTACTCCAGCGAGCTGTTTAAAGAACTTTTCCGGGCAACGAAGCTGAACCAGTGCCGGAAGCGGCTTGATGATATGGTGTCCCAGCCGTTTCGCCAGTTTGTATCCGCTTCCATCCGAACCTGTCCCCGGTGCCGCCTTGCTGCCGCACGCCAGAATCAGCGTCTCGCCCGAAAAGTTCCCCTGGGACGTCTTCACTTCAAACCGGTGTTTCGCATCTTCGCGCGGCGTGATCGAGAAAACTTCACATTCCGTCACCACCTGAACCGACTCCCGCGCAAGTCCCAGACGGAGTGCATCTAAAACAGCGCTTGCCTGCCCGGAATATGGATACAGATATCCGTCCCGTTCCCGTGTCAAAACGCCGAGATCCTCAAAATATTCCAGTGTCATCGGAAGCGTAAACGCCCCAAGCGCCTTCCATGGAAAATCCGGCTGACCACTGCGGTAGCAGAACGGCTCCTGCAAACGGTTTGAAAGGTTACAGCGTCCATTGCCGGTAGACAGGATCTTCTTGCCGACCCGGTCTTTATGTTCCAGCAGAACCACCTGCGCGCCCTCCCTGGCAGCAAAAATGGCAGCCGTCATTCCGGCTGCTCCCGCTCCCACTATGATTACTTTATTCTGACTCATCCCTATTTCCCTTCCTGACCGTTTGCTTCGTACCGTCCATACGCGGACTTTATTCTTTGTTTTTTGACTGTATTATAATCACATCTAACTGCTGAAAGACTCCAGATAGTGAAACACATCCGTCATTGTGTCGAACCAGACTCCTTCCAGCAGTTTTTCCTGTTCTTCCACGGAAAATTCTGAGAGCGGCATATGGGTCTGGAAACAGACTTCGCCGCTTGTTCCGTCAAAGATAAGCAGCATCCCATCCTCCGCCGTCAGACAATAGCCGGATTGTTTCTCCGCCACTTCCGGTTCCGGGTTCAGAACCGCATTATTCTCCGGCATCCGCTCTGACTCATACACGCGCCCCGGTACCGGTTCGGCCCGTCGTGGACGGTACCACCAGAGCCCTGCCGCCAGAAGCAGAAGCATTGCAAAACAAAAAAGCGCCGCAAACAGTATTCCCTGATATTTTCTCATAATAAGGATACCTCCTGTTGTGTATCCTTATTATTCACTTTTTTCTAAATTTTAATCATAGCTAAATTTCTAACCCTACATCAGATGCAGCTTCCGGCAGATGCGTGTGAGTTTCCGTCCCATCGGCATCGAATACATCTCATCTTCCTCGATACAGTGCAGCTTGATAAGAAGCACGCCATATACCGCGACCGCTACAAGCACCGCCAACAGCGTTCCCAGCACATTGCTGTGGATCACCAGCGTAACCCCACGGTACACGCCATATGCCGCCGCGCCCATAAATGCTGCACTGATCGCCGGCAGCAGGAAAGTCTTGACCATCTCCTGGCGGTAACCGAGTGTGTTGCGGATCGCGATCGCATTTAAAATGCACATAAAGAGCGCAAATAAAATACTTGCAAATACCATACTGTAGATACCCATATTGAAGATCATCAGCATAATATACAGCGCAATCACGTGTAATGCCAACGAAATCAGGGCGTTCCGCACCGGAACATTCATCCGGTTAAGTCCCTGTAAGATTGCATTGGTAACCGTCGAAAGCGACAGGAAGATAACGGCTGAAGCGCCAATCATCATCATACGGATCGCTTCCGCATTGTTGCCGCCCCGGAATAACAGGTTATTGACCGGCGCTGAAAGTACCGTCAGCCCCACCGCCGACGGAATCGCAATCAGCATAGCAAACCGGATCGCAAGGGCTGTCTTCTCAATCGCCGCCTTTCGGTCCTTACGCGCTATTGCACCGGACAGCGAAGGAATCAGCGACGAGGACAGTGAGTTCGCCATCGCAAGCGGGACATGTACCAGCAGCATATATTTGTTGTTGTAGATACCCCAGAGGGCTAAAAACTCTTTGCCGCGTCCCAGCGACTCCATGCCGTGCGCCATGATACCGTTGTCAATAACCGAGTTAATATTGTAAACACCCGAGCTTACGATAACCGGAATAACGGTAAAGAAGAAGATTCTCGAAATCTGACGGTAGGAATCCACACTACCGCTCCGATCCTTGGCAATCCGCCGTTTTGCCGTCGGACGGTAGAGTAAAAACAATACCAGCACAAATAACAGGGCTGCAAACGCGCCGCTTCCTGTGCCGATCGTACCGCCTGCCGCGCCAAATGCCTGTGCATATCCATCTTTTCCATATACTTTCGCTGTATCCAGTCCCACCTTGAAAAGGACGCTGGCGGCCACCACACTGATAATCGCGTTGATCACCTGCTCCAGGATCTGGGAGATCGCCGTCGGAATCATCGTTCCATGTCCCTGGAAATAACCGCGCAGCACGCCCAGATACGCCATGATCCAGATCGTTGGCGCAAGTGTGCGGAGTGCATACACGCAGAACGGCGTATTAAACAAGGTCGTTGCAAAAAAGCCTGCAAAATTCCAGGTAATAAAGCATGCCAGACCACCTACGACCGTCGCATAGACAAGCGCCGCCCGCAGAACACGGTTCATATTGCGGTACTGCCCTTTCGCAAGGCGGGCCGCTACCATCTTCGACACCGCCAGAGGCAGACTGTACGATGAAAGGATCAGCATGATATTATATACGTTGAATGCCGTCGAATAATATCCCATGCCCTCATCGCCGATGATATTCGTCATCGGGACGCGGTACAGAATACCGATCAGACGCACAATGATACCGGCAGCTGCCAGGATCGTACCCTGAATGACAAAATTTTCTTTTCTCACCGGAACCGCTTCCGGCTTCCGGCTGCTTCCTGACCGGTTACGGCTTCTGCCCGCACTTTCCCGGCTGCCTCCGGCCGCTTCTTCTCTACGTCCTGCCGTGCGCTGCCGGCTGATTATCTCTCTTTCTGTCTCTTCCCGCATTCCGGGTTTTCTTCTACTCCGTCTGTTCTCCATAGAATTCCGCCTTATCCATACGGTCATTCGGAAGGATGCAGACCCAGGTCTTGCCCGGATTCAGCTTGATTTCCTGACCGTCCATATCGTAATACTTTGTGACGCCGTAAGCGCCGTCTTTTTCCCAACGAATCAGAATGCCGTGTCCATTTGTAAAATAATACCCCGTCGCCGGTGTATGGACATCAATATCCAGATATTCCGTCGGTTTATAATATTTCCACAAACAGTATTGGAAAATAATATTTTTAACCGCTATCTGTCCTTCATCTCCCATATGCGGACCGCCATACTGATACCGGTAGTACAGCCCGTCCTCCGGGTGATACTCAAACCAGGGATTGCTTAACTGATAACCTGGCACTACTTTGGCCGCTGCGATACCATCCTCAAAGCACACCGGCGCACTCTCCGGCGCAAAAGTATAATGCCCCTCATAGCTCTCCGGGTACACATCCGCATAACCGCTCGCCTCGATCGCCTGGCGCAGCTTTGGTCCCGACGCGTAGGCATTGTGCGGGGTCTTCCGATCCTTGGTCCGGAAATACGCAGATGCCCCATTGCCTTTGATTCCATCTAAATGTTCCATCTGCTCCAGATACGGAAGTGCAAACGTATTCTGCCCATAATGTGCATAGACCGCCTCAAATTCCCTTGCAAAAAAAGTATAGTATGGGCGGCAGCTCCGGACGGAACCGATCCGGTCCAGATCGTCATAGTCCTCTATCAGTGCCATATAGCGGTTCATGCTGCCTTCTACCGGTGCCTCATAGACCACTCCGGCATGGTTGATGCCATACTGCGGAAGCGCCGCCTTGTCATTGCTCATCATGATTGCGAGCGGACGGCGGTTCGCCTTTGCGACATCCGTCCATTCCCCGGTCAGATAACTCTGTATCTTCCCGTCTTTTTCGCAGCGTTCCTCCGGCTCTGCTTCCGGCTGCGTTTCGGCCTCCGTCTCTGTATTTAAGGACAGCTCACGTGTCTCCTCCTGTGTCTCTGCTGCCGTTACCGATATTTTTTTGTGAGCCGAACAGCCTGACAGCCAGCAGACTGCCAGCAGAGTCAGTGCCAGTGCCCTTATTTTCCAACTGTTTTTTTTCATTCTGTACTTCCCCCATCACATCCCCATATGCCTTATTTCCCGAATGAGCTCTCCCCTTTCCCTCCGGTTCTTTTCCCTGCTTTTAGCGCGTATACCCTTTGCCAGCCAGGATTTCCTCCTGTTTTTTCTCCATCACAAGGCGTTCGTCATCTTCCATATGATCGTAACCGCACAGGTGCAGCATACTGTGTGCCACCAGGAACGCCAGTTCGCGCTCCTTAGAATGACCGTATTTCTCCGCCTGCTCGTCTACCTTATCGATCGAGATCACGATATCGCCCAGAAGAAGTTCGCCCGTTTCCGGGTTAAAATAGTCCTCTGACTGCTCTTCCAACCGTTCAAAATCGGACGGCACATCGTAATCACCCATCGGAAAAGAGAGGACGTCGGTTGCCCGATCGATTCCTCGGAATTCCTTATTAATACGATGAATCTCCTCATCATTTGTCAGGACTACATTGACCTCTGCCTCATACGGGCATTTTTCATAATCGAGTGCCGCAACCACGATCTCCTCGATGATCGGACGGTAATCTATCTCCCACTCCCGCTCTGCTTCATATTCGATCTGGATTGTCATCTGTTCTTTCTTCCTCCATCTTTCCGGTCACGCGTCCCGGAACTATTTCTCCGGAAACCGCGGGACGCATCCGCATCTTTTTTCTCATACGCATCGTATGCCTCTACGATCTTCTGTACCAGCGGATGGCGGACTACATCGCTGCTGGTCAGATAGCAGAAACCAATATCGTCAATTTTCTTGAGTACATGAATCGCCGTATCCAGTCCGGACGCAGCTCCGGCAGGCAGATCCTTTTGCGACTGGTCGCCCGTCACGATCACCTTGGAACCAAAGCCGATACGTGTCAGGAACATCTTCATCTGTGCCGGGGTCGTATTCTGCGCCTCATCGAGAATGATGAACGCATTATCCAGGGTACGACCACGCATGTACGCAAGCGGCGCCACCTCAATCAAGCCCTTCTCAGAATTGTGCAGGTAACTTTCTGCCCCCATAATCTGATACAGCGCATCGTAAAGCGGACGCAGGTACGGATCGATCTTGCTCTGCAGATCGCCCGGCAGAAAACCCAGTTTTTCCCCCGCCTCGATCGCCGGACGCGTCAGGATGATCCGGCTTACCTCGCCACTCTTAAATGCCTGTATCGCCATCGACATCGCCAGATACGTTTTTCCGGTACCCGCCGGACCGATGCCAAATACAATCATCTTCTTGCGGATCAGATCCACGTACTGTTTCTGTCCCATCGTTTTCGGTTTGACCGGCTTGCCCGTGATCGTCCGGCAGATGATATCCTTATCGATCTCGAGAATCTGTTCGTCCTTCTCCGTGAAGGACAGCGACAGGGCGTAATCAACATTCTGCTCGGTAATGGTATTGCCGCGCTTGGAAAGCTCTAACAGATTGTTGAACACACTCTTCGCCTGCCGGATCGTCTGCTCCGGACCGATGATTTTCAGCGCGCCGTCGCGTGTGATCATCGTCACGTGCAGCGTCCGCTCAATCTTTTTCAGATACGCGTCAAACTGTCCGCATACATTCCGCTCATGTTCCATCGGAATATCAATCATTGTCTCTATTATGCTCATTCCTTTGCTGTTCTCCTTGTGTCACAACTTGAATCGGCTCCTCCGTCTGAAGCCGTACCTCAAAATGGCAGACTCCGCCATTTATTAGTATTCTACCATCACTTGCCATAATATGTACACCTTTTTCGATCAATTTTTCTTCCGTCTCCTTTTGAAATGCCGCTGACAGCGCCGCAAGCTCTGGTTCTGTATACCTTTTTTCACAGACAGACGTCTCCCGGTACTCACTCCACCCGACAGAAAGCGGCAGATAAAAATCAAGCGGGAGCCGCAATTTCCGGTACTCCGTCCGGATCGTCCAGGCAGGTTTCATCCGCCTGCTTCGTCTGAAAAAGCCCCACTGCTCCGCCATATCGAATGTATGTTCTATCATATCATAAAATTCTGGAATTTTCCAGTAAAATGTGTGTGTTCCTGCTTCCAAAGCAATTCCGTATCGTTTCTTTCCCGTTTCCGTCCGCATTTCCCTCCAGAGCGGAAGCTCCTTTCTCCCGACCCGCTCCCGGATCCCATATATATCCGCATCCGCCCGCACCCGGTAAGAGGAAATTTCTTCGCCTCCATCATCTGTGATCGGCACCGTTCCCGACACCAGAAGCTGCCCCTTTTCCACCGTATCTCCCGCCTGCACAAGTGGGATTCCGCTCCGGACGACTACCGACGTGATCCGCGCGTCTGATACCGCCGCCAGATCGCACGTCTCGCCGGACTCCACTTCCTGACGGACCGGAACCTCGCTCTCCCGCAGGCGGATGAAAAGGCGCGTCCCATGCAGGCGCACCGACACCCAGGTGATATCTTCAAATGACTCCCGCAGTTCTTCCTCCAGCCTCGCACAGGAAATCCGCTTCTTGGGAATTCCCTCTTCAATCTGCAGTGTCTGGAGGTAATGATTCAGCTCACTTTCGGTATAACGCCGGTTTCCGCTCCAGTCGATCTCCCAGACAAATTGTGCCAGAAACAATAATAACAGAAAAAAAAGGACGAAGCTGACCGCCCACCCTTTCCGTTTCCGGTTCCGCCAGAGAAACACCGGCAGCCCACACTTTTCAACGATATGCAGACGGACTCCCGCTTTTCTTGCCAGTGGCGCACACCGCTTAAAATCGCGGATTTCCATATAAAACAGCAGATTTTCCTGCTCTTTTTTTACCTGCCAGACATTTAAACCTGCCAGTGTACAGAGATTCAGGAATCTCTCCGGGGAGGTGCCGCGCATGTTAAGCCGCACTATCCCATGTAGAAGGTGTCTTACCTTCGCCATACTCATTCCTCACAGCACCCCAAATTCGACAGACACAATCTGCCCCGTGACCCGCAGATTATCGCGGTCATAATACTCAATCGAAAGCCCCTTCCCCTTGATAGTAAGCCGGGTGTTCTTTCCCGTCAGCCGCAGCATTTCGTCGGAAAAAAAGAGAATGCTCCTGTAATTTTCCACCACAGCCGCCCGACTGCCGGTAAAATACAGAAGCATCTCTCCGAGAACGACGTCCTCCGGCAGATGGAGCGCCGAAACGATCGCTTTTTTCTGTCTGCCAAACAAGCGCCTACCGCCTATTTCATTGTTATTATCTAATATATGTAGGAAAGCAGAAACTATGCCGTTTACCGTTTTCCCGTCAAACCCACTATCATTTCCAGCAGCCGCGGCACACAGTAAATCAACGGCAATGCATACCGCAGGGAAACCACCGGTCCCAGCAGAAGCGTTCCCCAGCAGCCGAGCAGAAGCATCATCGGAAGGATCTCATACGCCCGGCACTTCCAGACTGCAAATCCTGCCGCAAACAGCATCAGCCAGAACGGAAATGCCTGGTTTAGAAGCACCGACAGCATCGGAACCGACTGGAATGCCGGTGTCAGCGTTGCCTCCCTCAGCCAGTCCGAAAGCGCCTGAAAATGGCTGTTCCGCGTGATATGCAGGATATTTAAATCCTCTTCCAGGTACGCCCCGTCGTATAAAATATAGCTGATCCAGTACTGATTGTCTCCTATATACCAGTACCCCCAGTTTCCCATCAGAAATGAATCCAGATAGATATCCGGATGGCGCTTCCCGATTTCCGCCCAGGTCCGCACGAAACGTCCCATATCTGCCTGCATCACTTCCGTATGGAACCCACTTTTCACCGGATCCGCATTGACACGAACATACTCACTGAGCGCCTGCGGATCAATCAGCGTCTCGATATATTTCTTTTCCTCCGGTGCCAATTTCTCCGGGACTTCATGATATATGCGCGCCAGCTGCTGCATTGGCACGCACAGCATCTCCCTCGCATCGCCCTTTCCCACGCCGAACGCCGTTGGAATCGGACCGGATAAAACATACCATAAGGCTGCCACCAGCAGAGATGCCCCGATAAACCAGTTTCTGCGATACACTTTTTTTCGTAAAAACAGGCAGACTGCCAAAACAAAAAACAGGAACACATAGATTCCCTGATTCCGGAACAGGCACATGAAAAACACACTCACAAAAAAGAGCAGCCAATCACCCGTCTTTCCCACTTCTTTCCGAGAACCTGTTCCGTTCGGATTTTTCTCTTTATCCAGCTCTCTTTCTTTATCCAGATCCTCTTTCTTCTGGCACATCCCCCGCCAAAAATGCTCCGGATCCTCCGCCAGACAACATGCCGTATCAAATGCCAGCAGGAAAAATGCACCAAAGAGCACATCCTTCGTCGTGACAAAGGAAAAGACCGTCAGATACGGATTCAGGATCCAGAACGCCCACGAAGCAACGCAGAGCCATCGCGGTGCCCGCCGCGCTTTCATCCGGCACAGACACAGGGAAAATACCGCACTCATAAAAAACGACTGCGACAGCGCATACAGCGCCATCCCTGCCTGATAGGTATGGAACAGACGCCCCGCAATCTTCATGCAGAGTCCCAGATATAGCGTGTGAATTAATGGATGGTGGGTTGTCAGCGGCAGTTTTCCATAAAACTGAAGGAGCTGCGCGGACGCATCGTAAGAATAAATGCCCGGATAAACCGCCAGAAAAACCGGAAGATAGACGCACCAGGAGAGAAACATCCATTTCAGCCATGTCCCCAAATCCAAATTTTTCGCTGCGCGCTGTTTCGATTCCCATCCCTGGCTTTCCACATCGCGGCTGCTTCCCTGGTCTTCACATTCTTTCTTCCTCCGTGCTTGCGTCCGTTTCTGGTAACTGTTCACAGGCAGGAATTCTCTGAACTGAAAATCCCGTATCTCAGACCAGCCACGCCCCAAAGCATCCAGTCCCACACAAATCGCCCAGACCATCACCGTCATACACACCACCCAGCCCGCCAACTGTCCCAAAAACTGACCCGCCGTCCGGTAAATCAGCTCATTGCGGCTGTAACGGATTCCCAGAAGAATCATCAGCCCCATCAAAACACCCAGCACAAGGCTGACTGCTGCCAGGCGCCGATCCGCAATATATTGTTTCAATCCCTTTCCCCGTCTCTCATTTTCCTGCTTCTCTCTCATGCCCCTCACTCCATCATCCGCCACATCGCATTTCTTCTTTTTCTCCTATTGCACAAAAAAGTCCTGGTTCATATGAAAACCAGGACTTTTGCGTTACTTAATTGTATTTGCGTTTTCTAGCAGCTTCGGATTTCTTTTTACGACGAACGCTCGGTTTCTCGTAATGCTCTCTTTTCCGAATCTCCTGCTGGATACCAGCCTTAGCACAGTTTCTTTTGAATCTGCGTAAAGCGCTGTCCAGACTCTCGTTATCTTTAACGATTACATTTGACATAGCTCACACCTAACCTCCCTCCAGTTGTGTAATAAGTGCATATTAATACAACTGTATGGGTATTTTTTTAGCACTAAAAAGATTATATCATAAAAAAATGATACGTCAACAACATTTTACATTTTTTTATGATTTTTTTATTTTACTTGCTCTGCTACTACTTCTGCCGCTTTTTCAAGGGCTGCTGCAATACCAGACGGATTCTTTCCGCCAGCCTGTGCCATGTTCGGACGGCCACCACCGCCGCCGCCGACAAGACCTGCGATTGCTTTGATTAAGTTTCCAGCATGTGCACCCTTCTTCATCGCACCGTCAGTTACAGAAGCCATCAGGCTTACCTTGCCATCCAGAGTAGATGCAATCAGGACAACGCCGTCGCCCAGCTTCTCTTTCAGCTGATCGCCCAGATTACGCAGACCGTTCATGTCTACATCCTTAACCTCAACTGCCAGCAGCTTCACGCCGTTTACATCCTGTACCTGGTTCATAACATCGCCCAGAGAGTCGTTCGCCAGCTTACTTTTTAACTTCTCATTCTCTGCGTGCAGAGTCTTGATCTCCTCTAACATGGACTCAATCTTGCTGCTCAGTGCCGCCGGAGTGGTCTTTGCCAGTTTCGCCGCCTCATGCAGCTCATTCTCTACCTCTTTGTAGTGGTTCATCAAACCGGTGGAGGTCAGCGCCTCGATACGGCGGACGCCTGCTGCAATACCAGCCTCAGAGAGAATCTTGAAGGATGCAATTGTGCCTGTGTTGGATACGTGCGTACCGCCGCAAAGCTCGGTGGAGAAATCCCCCATCTTGACAACACGGACTTTCTCGCCGTACTTCTCGCCAAACAGTGCCATCGCGCCCGTCTTCTTTGCCTCATCCAAGGACATAACATCGGTTACAACCGGCAGGGATGCTGCAATCTCATCATTTACAATCTTTTCAACCTTCTCTATCTCCTCTGGAGTCATCGCAGAGAAATGAGTAAAGTCGAAACGCAGACGGTCACGGGTTACCAGGGAACCAGCCTGCTCTACATGGCTACCAAGTACGGTACGCAGCGCTTTATGAAGCAGATGGGTTGCGGAATGGTTGCGGGAAGTCAGTTCACGGTTTTCCTTGTCAACCGACATGGTTACTTTTTCTCCCACCTCGAACATACCCTTTACTACAACACCGACATGACCGATCTTGCCACCCTGTAAATGAATGGTATCCTTTACTTCAAACACAGAGCCGTCCGGAGCGGTAATCTGACCGAAGTCACCCTCCTGACCACCCATGGTTCCGTAGAACGGGGTTTCCTTGGTGATAATTGTACCAGTCTGACCGTCAGTCAGTGCCTCTACAATCTCATCCTCAGTCGTCAGAACGGAAATCTCGGATTCCGCTGTCAGACGATCATAGCCGATAAACTCAGTTGTAATAGCCGGATCGATGGACTGGTATACCGTAACATCCGCGCCCATATAGTTAGTCGTCTTTCTCGCCGCTCTCGCCTGCTCTTTCTGGCGTTTCATCGCTGCGTTGAAGCCGTCCTCATCGATACCGAGGTTCTTCTCCTCGAGAATCTCACGGGTTAAGTCGATCGGGAATCCATACGTATCGTAAAGCTTGAATGCGTTGTCGCCGGACAGCACTTTCTCGCCCTTCTTGTTCATATCTTCTTCCATATCAGCAAGGATCGCAAGACCCTGATCAATGGTCCTGTTGAACTTATCCTCTTCCTCAGAAAGAACCTTGAAAATCATCGCGCTCTTCTCTTCCAGTTCCGGATAACCATCCTTGGAAAGGTCGATAACGGTGCGGGACAGAGCTGCTAAGAACTCACCCTCGATGCCAAGTTTTTTGCCATGGCGTGCTGCACGGCGCAGAAGGCGGCGCAGAACATATCCGCGTCCCTCGTTGGATGGCATAATACCATCGGAAATCATGAAGGTGCAGGACTTGATATGATCCGCTACAATACGCAGAGAAATATCGGTCTCATGATCTTTCTGATATTCGGTATGTGCCAGCTCGCAGACACGGTCTAACAGAGCTTTGTTGGTATCAACCGTAAACAGGGAATCTACATCCTGTACGATCACTGCCAGACGCTCCAGACCCATTCCGGTATCAATGTTCTTGTGCTCCAGCTCGGTGTAGTTGCCGTGACCGTCGTTGTTAAACTGGGAGAATACATTGTTCCATACCTCCATGTAACGGTCACACTCGCAGCCTACCGTACATCCCGGTTTGCCGCAGCCGTATTTCTCACCGCGGTCATAGTAAATCTCAGAACACGGACCGCACGGACCAGCGCCATGCTCCCAGAAGTTATCCTCTCTGCCAAAGCGGAAAATACGCTCTGCCGGAATACCCATCTCTTTGTTCCAGATATCAAATGCCTCGTCATCGCTCTCGAACACAGACGGATAGAGGCGATCCGGATCAAGTCCGACAACCTCGGTTAAAAATTCCCAGGACCAGTGAATCGCTTCCTCTTTGAAATAATCACCGAAGGAGAAGTTGCCAAGCATCTCAAAAAAGGTACCATGACGGGCAGTCTTACCGATATTCTCGATATCGCCGGTACGAATACATTTCTGACAGGTACATACTCTTGTTCTCGGCGGAATCTCCTGACCCGTAAAATATGGCTTTAACGGAGCCATACCAGAGTTGATAAGCAGAAGGCTGTTATCATTATGCGGAACCAGAGAGAAACTCTTCATTGCCAGATGTCCCTTGC
>NZ_CAKVZK010000020.1:0-48850 GCF_934835585.1 Clostridium sp. AF02-29
AGTGCGCATCCTCGCGGAGCGTTTTTTGTTTCATAGGACGTAATTTCCTATGAAACAAAAAAGCGGATGACGTGTCTCCACATCATCCGCAAAACGTTCTTTTTCTGCTTCGTTCTATTTTTACAAATCTGCCGTATACCTGCGGAATCTTCCCTTGTCCCTATTTACCGCATATACTGCACATTGCTTCAAACCTTTTTATCCACAGAAATCTCACATTCAGAGTCTATATAGCAAATATCTACTTTTACCACTCTTATTGACCGTTTTACAAGTTGATGTGCATGAGCACTGGTTGTAAAGTAACCAACTTATAAAATTGAGCTTTTAACTCAATCAATAGGGCAGTTCGCACTGCCAATCGGCATTTGACCCGGCTGTCCGTATGGCCATTCCCTGTTTCACAGGTGGTCAGATATATTTGCATGGATGACTCTTAAAATGTTAAGATTTTCCATATCAGAAGTATCATACAGCGATTTTGGTAAAATGTCAAGAATATTTTTTATTTGGGTTGACATTTATGTGTTGCCACATACTCTGCGATTCTGTCCTTTGCTCAGTAAAATTTTTACTTTTCTAACGGTACTTCCGTCCTCTTCCCGCAGAACGCAAACATCGCCACGCCCGCCGCAAAGATAAACAACGAGATAAACTGTGAAGTCGAGAGGGATCCGACCGCTCCCCGGTTCAAATCACCGCGGAAAAATTCCAGCACGAAGCGTCCCAGACTGTAGCAGATCAGATACAGTGATACCACCTGCCCCTGTTTTTTGCACTTTTTTGCCGCATAGAGAAGCAACAGGCAGTGCATGAAATCCAGACCGCTTGAGATAAGCTGGGTCGGAACCAGCGGAATGTTATTCGGGGCAAAGTCCGAATCGTGGAACACGATCGCAAAATGGCTGTGGGTCGGCATACCGTAGCAGCAGCCAGCCAGGAAACAGCCGATCCGTCCAAAGCCCTGCGCGAGCGCAACCGACGGCATGACCAGATCCGCATACTGGAAAAAAGAAATATGCTTGATCCGGCTCAGCACATAGCCGCCCAGCACGCCGCCGATGATGCCGCCGTACACAACAAATCCATCGCTGATATCTAGCAATTTCTTCGGGTTTGCCAGAATTTCATCAAAGATTGTGACATAGTACAGAAGTTTTGCACCTAAAATTCCACATACAACACCGCAGATCGCGATCGAGAGGATCATATCGACATCCATCCCCCGCTTGTTTGCCCGGTACTCTGCCAGGTAATACGCAGCGATAATGCCGATGCCGATCATCAGACCGTAGCCGTGAATCGTGATGCTGCCGATTGTGAATAAGTCATTTTTCATGAAAGGTTTATCCTCCTATTTAGTTTACGTTCCCTGATGCTTTTCGATTATAGCATTATTTATATAAAAAAACAAATGTTAATAGATAGCAGAAAAACAGATGTAAAACAGGCTTTTTTCTTCCCATTCTACATCTGCTTCACTGTACTTATTTTATAATTGAGGATACAATCAAGCTAATCAAGCCCGTATCCAGACTCCTTACGCCTCTTCCCGCTCTTCCTCCGGCAGCAGGTTCGTCATGCTCTTTAAGCTGATCGCCAGTGTCGAGCTGTTGTGCAGCAGCGCCGACATCGACGGTGTGATGATACCAGCCACGCCTAAGAGAATCAGACCTAGGTTGAAGCTGATAACGAAACGGTAGTTTCCATGGACACGTTTCATCAGATCCATGCTCAGATGACGCAGAAGCACGACTTCATCCAGGGAATCTTTCTTGATCGTGATATCCGCGATCTCTCTGGCAATCTCCGCGCCCTCGCTGACTGCGATGCCCGCGTCTGCCGCTGACAGGGCCGGTGAATCGTTGATGCCGTCACCGATCATGATAACTTTGTGGCCTTTCGCCTTCTCCTCCTCAACAAAGCGTGCCTTATCCTCCGGAAGTACCTCAGAGAAATAATCATCCACGCCGACCCTCTTCGCGATCGCCGCTGCGGTCCGCTCGCTGTCGCCGGTCATCATGACAATGCGCTTAAATCCAGCCTCTTTTAACTGGCGGATGACAGACGGCGCTTCCTCACGCAGCGGATCCTCGATGCAGATAACGGCTGCAAGCTGCCCGCCGATTGCCATGTAAAGATGGGAACAATTTTCCGGAAGGTTCTCAAACTTCTCTTTTCCATCCTCCGGCAGTGTGCACTTCTCATCCTCAAATACGAAATGGTGGCTTCCAATCACGACGCGTTCTTCGCCCACATAGGTAGCGATACCGTGCGCTACGATGTAATCCACTCTCGAGTGCATCTCATCATGTACCAGATGACGTTTTTTCGCTTCCTGTACGACCGCATTTGCCATCGAGTGCGGAAAATGCTCTTCCAGGCAGGCTGCGATACGAAGCAGTTCTTCCTTCTCCATGCCGTTGAAAGATACCACATCGGATACAACCGGTTTTGCCTTGGTCAGGGTTCCGGTCTTGTCAAATACGATCGTCTCTGCCTCGGCAACTGCCTCCAGGAACTTGCCGCCCTTGACCGTAATGTGATGCTGGCTTGCCTCACGCATCGCAGACAGGACTGCAAGCGGCATTGCCAGTTTCAGTGCACAGGAGAAATCAACCATCAGAATCGACAGTGCTTTCGTCGCATTGCGGGTCAACAAATAGGTAAGCGCGGTACCGCCCAGACTCCACGGAACGAGTGCATCTGCCAGGTTCGACGCCTTGCCTTCAACGGATGATTTGAGCTTCTCCGAATCCTCGATCATCTGTACGATACGCTCATAACGGGTAGAGCCGGCGGATTTTTCTACCTTGAAGGTAATCTCGCCCTCTTCCAGCGCGGTTCCTGCGTAAACATAGCTGCCCGGCTCTTTTCTGACCGGCTGGGATTCGCCGGTCATCGAAGCCTGATTGATCATCGCCTCGCCGCTCACTACGACACCATCCAGCGGAATCACTGTACCCATATGGACGGTCAGCTCGTCGCCCGCGGTAACATCCGAAAGCGGTACAAGAACTTCGGTCCCGTCCACTTTCTTCCAGACCTTTTCCACATTCAAGGACATGCTCCGCGCCAGATCACCAACGGATTTCTTATGGGTCCACTCCTCCAGAAGCTCACCGACGCCGAGCAGGAACATAACGGAGCCAGCCGTATTGAAATCGCGGCGCAGAAGGGAAACACTGATCGCCGTCGCATCCAGCACCTCCACATGCAGCTTGCGCTTAAATACGAGGCAGTGGATACCTTTCACGATATAACGGATCGCCTGCACGGACGTGTATACCGCACGGACCGGCGCCGGGAGAAATGTCTTCGTCGCAAAACGGGTCAATACCTTCTGAATCAGCTTTTCTTTGTACTCCTGATTCAGGGCGCGTCCGCTGCTTTTAACTGCCATCTCCTGTTTTTCGGTAATCTGACCATCAAACGCCGCTACCTGTACGAGTACCGCCTCCCGATCCTCCTTATAATAGATAACCGCATCTGCTGTCCGCTCATACACCTTGGCCGCCGTCACGCCGTCCAGACCAAGCAGATACTGTTCCAGAACGTCCGCTTCGCGCACGGTATGGAATTTCCGGGCAAGGCTGATACGGATTCTTCCTTTGATTTCATGCTTTATAATGAATTTCATGATTCATCTTCCTCCGGTTATAGAAGAGCTGCCGCGAGACAGCATCCCATGCTATCTTGCGGCAGCCCCCCTGTTATTTAGATTCATGTATTCTTGGAGTTGCTATTACTGCTCTGCCTTCTCAGCCTCCGGTGCGGCCTCGGTTGCCTCAGCAGCCTCGTTGAAATCCTCATCCTCACCAAAGCTCTCATAGCCGCGAGCCTCGTTGATCTGCTTTGCCTCAGCCAGGATGTCCTCAGCGTTCTCCTGAATATTGGTAGCGGTGGTCATCACACAATCACGTGCACGAAGTCCGGCTGCTACGCAGTTTACGTAAAATTTCTTTGCATCCTCGCTGCCAAGAATCTTAACACCTGCTGTTCCGAACAAAACGCCGCCTGCAAATAAACCTAATTTTTTTAATTTGAAAATGTCCATCATGATTACTCCTCCTCTGATATTATCTAATTATATTCACATATGATTTTTGAAAACTATTTATTCCATTTCAAATGCGAATATTGCTGCGTTTAATGACTCATTTCTGAGGTACAAGTAGATGGTAACAGCTTACCCCCATGATAGTCAAACCTAACTTTGCTTATTGAGATTTTTTATCAGCTAGCATCCGAAGTTATACTTGACAGCTCATCCTCATTCCGCAGAGAATACTGGCGGCAACGGTTTAAAACGCCGATTTCTTCCAGCACTGCAATCATCCGGTACACCGTTGCCTTGCCGATCCCCGGGTCGCGCTTGGATGCCTCGTAGTAGATCTCCTTACAACTGCTCCATCTTCCCTCCAGGATCACATCCAACATGATCTTTCTCTGATCGGTCATCCGTTTCCCCCGTCTCTTCAGTTCGCCGATAATCTGCTCTCTCTGCTGCATCGTATCATCTCTCTTTCCATATCTTCTAAATTATTTTGCCGCACATCTGCCGTTTCCGTCCACAACCCGGCTTTTTATTAGCGCAGACTAACTGTTCGTTTAAAATATATAGCATACTCTGCTTGCCACTCTTTTTGCAAGTACTAAATTCCGCTTTTGCCTCTGGCTCAGCCTCATTAAGTCCTTAGATACGACTCGCACTAAGTGCTCATATCATATCGTGTTTCATCAAAAACAAAACATAATTAGCATGAACAAACTCAGGTTAGAATGCCACAACTCAAGTTAGATATCTCTAACCTTAATTTAAAGACTACCTCTTTTTTTCTCATCTGTCAATGAATTTTCGAAAATATATTTGATTTTCTTCTCTGATAATGGTAAGGTACTCACAGAATGATCAATTCAGACAGGAAAGGAAGGATTTTTCGATGAGCTTCAAAGAAATAAAGCCAGAAGAATTAAATTTTAACCCGTTTACCCGCATCGGTTCCGACTGGATGCTTTTAACCGCCGGCACCGAGGATAAATTCAACACCATGACTGCCAGCTGGGGCGGCGCAGGCGTATTCTGGGGCAAACCGGCTGTTACCTGCTATATCCGTCCCCAGCGCTACACCAAAGAATTTGTAGACAAAGAAGAACTCTTCTCCGTCAGCTTTTTAAAAGACGGATACCGCGATGCCCTCAAACTCTGCGGCTCCGTATCTGGCCGTGACCACGACAAAATCAAGGAAGCCGGCCTGACCCCGGTCTTCATCGACGGCGTACCGGCATTTGAAGAAGCTGACACCATCCTCATCTGCCGCAAAATGTACCGCACATCCATGAATCCGGCAGATTTTATCGATAAGGACGCTGACAGCAAGTTCTATCCGGAAAAGGACTATCATGATATGTATATTGCGGAGATTGTGAAAGCGGTTGTGGCTGAATAAGCAGAGCCGCTCCATTTAAAATTTAAATCCCACAGGAAACGCTGATTTGCAGCATTTTCTGTGGGAATCCTTTGAATGATCCTTTTGGGTCTATTTGTTTATATTGTATCTTTATTTATTCCTTTATTTTGCCAATTCCAGCATCCGCGCCAGCGGACCAACCGCCCTCTGCCGCATCGCCTCATCCATCTCCACTTCCTCCTCCGGATTTTCCAGCGCCCGCAGTACGCTGTCCAGATGAATCTTCTTCATATTCGGGCAAAACTGACGGTGACCTACGGAGAAAAACTTCTTCTCCGGGTTCTTCTGCAGCAGTTCATAGAACACGCCCATCTCGGTGCAGATCAGGAAGACTTTCTCATCCGAATTCGTCGCATAATCAATAATCTGGGAGGTACTTCCGACAAAATCTGCCAGCTCCAGCACATCGCCGGTACACTCCGGATGCGCCAGCACAACTGCCTCCGGATGCAGCTCTTTTGCTTTCTTTACATCTTCCGCATGAATACTCTTATGTACATGGCAGAAACCGTCATTGAAAATAAAATGTTTCTCCGGCACCTTTTTTGCGATAAAACGTCCCAGATTCTCATCCGGAATAAAGAAAATATCCTTGTTCGGCAGTTTTTTCACGATTTTGAGTGCATTCGATGACGTAACACAGACATCCGATTCTGCCTTGATCTCCGCCATCGAGTTCACATAACAGACAACGGCTACATCCGGATACTCTTTGCGTACTTCGCGGATCTTCTCCACCTCAACCATGTGAGCCATCGGACAGTCCGCGCTCCGGTCTGCCATGATAACCGTCTTCTCCGGGCTTAAAATCTTCGCACTCTCGCCCATAAATGACACGCCACAGAAAATGATCGTCTTCTGCGGCACCGTCGTCGCCAGCTCCGCCAGATAATACGAATCGCCCACATAATCGGCAATCTCCTGCACTTCTCCATCTACGTAATAATGTGCCAGAATCACGGCATCCCTCTCTTTTTTTAATGTCTCGATCCGCTGCTTTATCTCCTGATCCATCTCTTTTCCCTCTCCTTTTTTCACCGCTCTGTTCACGCTTCCGAATCCCCATCGATTGACAGAAACCATACCATTTTTCCGACAGCTGCGGTTCATTTTCTTCTTTACAATGTATCCGACATCTTTGCCACGCCATATTTCTCTGTCCATATAGCTTCCACACGGTAAACTTCTGTGATTATACCTCTAAGAGAAAAGCTGTGTCAATGAAATTTTGACACTTTTTATTACATCTGTCTTGTCATATAGCAATTCATCTACATACAGACTGAACGTCTGCTTTTCCGGCGCTTCAACCAGAGCATCTAATATGCATTTATGCATTTTTTTGTTTCACAAATGTATTTTACTGTGCAACAAAAAGTCAAACCAAAAATCGGACGGTTTTTCGCTGTTCAAACCGTCCGATCTACATGATATATTTATAATTTTATCGCTTTATGCACATCCGCCCTTATTGCTGAAACAGCACCAGTCTCGATACCTTTCCTTCCGCGTCCGCCCAGATCGCACATTTTTTTCCCGCTTCCAGATCGTCTGCGGTCACGATGTTCCGGGTTAAATACGGCAGAATACGTGTCTCAGCGCTGACCGTATAGGTCACGCCATCCTTTGCTTTCACACAGACGGTATCATCATTCTCGGCACTCTTTTTCACCGACTCGATTTCCGTGTAAACCGGCACGGCGCTCACATCGGTTACATGGACGAAGAAGAGCTGTCCGTTCGTGATTGGCGGCTCGCTCATCGCCATCGCATCCCCGATGTAGGCATATACAACTGTTCCTGTCTCCGCCTCGGTCATATCGACCGGATTGCCTGTCTCTGCGTCAAAAATCGGCGTTTCCGGTGAAAATGTGATCACCATCTCGCCGGCACTGCTGATTCCCGACTGATTGTCGATCGTGACGGAATCGCTGGTAACCTCCGAAACCGGACCATAAACACAAATAGTTTCCGCTGCAGTGGACTCCCCAGCTGCCTCCGTATCTTCGACAACCGGCTTTGTCTCCTCATCGCCCGCTTTTGCACTGGAAGCGCACCCAAGCGCACCTACCGACAGTGCTGCACAAATTCCTGCAATATATAACGAATTTTTTTTCATAATTTGAATCTCCTTCCGACTGTTCTTATGCCTGCTCCCTGTCTGTTCCCAGGGACTTCTCTGAAATTTTTCAAAACTTCCCAGGCACTTTTTAGTTTCTAAAACCAGTGAAATATTTTTCCTTATACTCTGTATTCATCTCTTCTATCTGGTTTTCTCTGTTCTAACAGTCTACCCTATTTCATTCAAAAGTAAAAGTGCTTTTTTCTTACGGATTTCTGATATTTTATTACTGTTCACGCATACGTGCCCAGTAACGGAATTTGCCGTGGCTTCGCATTTAAATACGGCAAATTCCTGCTGCCACCACGTTTTCTTACGGCACTTTCGGTTCCAAAAGTGCCTACCCGTAAACAGTAACGATATTTTTCTTTGCCGGTCAGGAGGTCCATGCAAAGCTTCAGCAACTGTGCTGCCATGTAACATTTCACTCCACTTCCTCTTCTATCAGCTCCACACGGCAGATCTGTGGAAAATTTACCGCGATCTCCCCGCCTATATTTTCAAGTCCAGGCTGATTTCCACTCTTTATTTCCGCCAACCACAAAACCTGCCGGTAATAGTCGATTTTCTTCAATCGTCCTGCTGCCGTCCGGTAAGCGCCGCCATCCTTGTGCACGTCCGGTTGGAACCAGGTCACAGAAAGCCAAACCGTCTCGCCACGCATCAGCTGCTCCTCCGCTTCCACAAGCGTCTGATTGATCATCTCACGCACGCTGTCATCCAGATCGATCTCCCGCTCGGTCAGACGCGCTTCCTCCTCTACCGCCTCCTCATAGCCATTCAGTGCTGCAAACGAGGCAAACTGCGCCGCCCGGTCTTCCACCGGCATCCGTGCATGGCGCAAGGGAAATGGGTAAGAATGACCGAGGATATCGCCATAGCGGCGCTGGGCGTCACTTTCCTGCCCTTTTGGGGTTTTGCTTCGTCCACCTTTTAAGTTTTCAAATTCATTCACTCTATATGGATCTCCCATTTTTCCTTTTCCACCGCAATTTCTTTTTTGTCAAATATCACCCAATGGTTCTTTTCTCAGGCATACAGCTCAGCAGGCGCATCTTCCATCTACGCCTGATGTCCCCCGATCTGCCCGTTGCGCTCCTTGGCGGTCGCGCCTTCCTCAAAGTTCATCCCGCGCAGCACCGCGTTTTTTCCGTATTTTTTCTTGATTGTCAGAAGCGCTTCCTGCATCCGGCGCTCCCGCTCGCGTTTTTTCTGTTCTTCCTTCTCTTTTGCTTCCTTTTTTGCGTAATCGGTAAACAAATCAAGCTGTTCAAATGTTTCCTTCTGTTCACGCTCTTTCGCCATTTTCTCATTTACCACATGACATGCCGAGAGCGACATCCGGCGGATGAGAAGCGCCGGGTTGACAATCTTATCATACAGAGCCGCCATCGCCTCCAGAAGCTCGCTCGAGGACGAAGTCGCACGCGGCAGATTCCACGTTCCATGTGCATGCTTCGGCACACGCCGCCCGTAGCGATCGGTTGTCACCGGTCCCTTGTATACTTTCCGTATCTCCGGGCGGGTCAGGTTTTCGATGTCATATCCGACCGTTAGAACGAGCTGATCGGTCACCAGCCGTTTTTCCACCAGCTCCAGCGAGATCCCGTCAATCATCTCCTGTACCACGATCCGCGCCTTATCCGCCGTGTACGGACAGGGAAGCACCTGCCCGCAGCCCAGGCTGCTGCTCTGCGGCTTGTATGCCCGTATCTGTGCGATCGTGCACGGCTCGTAGCCCCACGCATGGTCAATCAGAAGCTCAGCATTGACGCCGAACATCTGGTGCAGCAGTTCCTCGCTGTAAAACTCGCCCGATTTTCCCAGTGAACAACGCGCAATATCGCCCATCGTCCGAAGTCCCGCCTGCCAGAGTTTCTTCTGGTATCCTGGTCCAACCCGCCAGAAATCGGTCAGCGGCTCATGCGTCCACAAAAGTTCCCGATAGCTTTGCTCATCCAGCTCGGCAATCCGCACGCCGTCCTTGTCCGCTTCCACGTGCTTCGCCACAATATCCATCGCCACCTTGCACAGATACAGATTCGTCCCGATCCCCGCCGTCGCCGTGATGCCCGTTTCCTCTAACACCGTGCGGATGATGCGCTTTGCCAGCTCGCGCGGCGAAACCTTGTAAATTCCCAGATATTCCGTAACATCCATGAATACCTCGTCAATCGAATACACATGGATGTCCTCCGGTGCCACATACCGGAGATAAATCTGATAGATCTGCGTGCTCCATTTCATATAGTGCGCCATTCTCGGCGGCGCAACCAGATAGCTGACCGCCAGCGACGGATCCGCCTTTAATTCTTCATTTCTCCACGATTTATCCCGGAACTGGCGTCCCGGCGCCCGTCTGCGGCGTTCCTCATTGACTTCCCTAATCCGCTGAATCACCTCAAATAACCTGGGACGCCCCGGCACACCATAGGATTTCAGCGGCGGCGATACCGCCAGACAGATCGTTTTCTCCGTCCGCGATGGATTCGCCACGACCAGATTCGTCGTCAACGGATCCAGACCTCGCTCGATGCACTCGACCGATGCGTAGAACGATTTTAAATCAATGGCAATGTACGCGCGCCTGGAAACTGTTTTCTGCATGGCAGGATCCTCCCTTCTCTATGAATTTAAAATTTGAGCACCACTGGTAAAAAATCATCTCACAAAATCAAGCACAGAAAGATTCCGAGCGTACACATGAAAATCCAGTTAAAAACTCACTAAGTGCTTCTATTATAGCATAACCATCAGCTTCACGAAATACTCAAATCCAAACATGTGTTTTACAGCAGTGAAAAAGAATGTGCCCTGGCACATTCTCGCGCCGAGCGCGGTCGCTTGCGACATGTTTCTGCTTCGCGCGAGTGCGCATCCTCGCGGAGCGTTTTTTGTTTCATAGGACGTAATTTCCTATGAAACAAAAAACCTCCAGTCCATTCGAATGAGAATCACATTTCTCATCCAAACAAACTGGAGGTTTTCTATCTAACCAGGTTTACCTCTTGGATTTATTTACCATTTATTTCTGGCATTATAACTGCGGACCAGCCTTTACCAGAGCCTTGCCAGCTTCGTTTCCTTCGTATTTAGCGAAGTTCTTGATGAAACGGCTTGCCAGATCTTTTGCTTTCTCTTCCCACTCAGCCTCGTTTGCATAGGTATCGCGGGTATCCAGGATAGCCGGATCTACGCCCGGAAGCTCGGTCGGTACTTCGAAGTTGAAGTACGGGATTTTCTTGGTCGGAGCCTTCTGGATGTCACCGTTTAAGATAGCGTCGATGATACCACGGGTATCTTTGATGGAGATACGTTTGCCGGTTCCGTTCCAGCCTGTATTTACGAGGTAAGCTTTTGCTCCGCTCTTCTCCATTCTCTTAACCAGCTCTTCTGCGTATTTGGTCGGATGCAGCTCCAGGAAAGCCTGTCCGAAGCAAGCGGAGAAGGTCGGGGTCGGCTCGGTAATGCCGCGCTCGGTACCAGCCAGTTTTGCTGTAAATCCGGATAAGAAGTAGTACTGTGTCTGCTCCGGTGTCAGGATAGATACCGGCGGAAGTACTCCGAATGCGTCTGCAGACAGGAAGATAACGTTCTTAGCTGCCGGTGCAGAGGATACCGGACGTACAATATTCTGAATATGATCGATCGGGTAGGATACACGGGTGTTCTCGGTTACGCTCTTATCAGCGAAATCGATCTTGCCGTTCTCATCCAGGGTAACGTTCTCAAGCAGTGCATCACGTCTGATAGCGTTGTAGATATCCGGCTCAGACTCTTTATCCAGGTTGATAACCTTCGCATAGCAGCCGCCCTCGAAGTTGAATACACCGTTGTCATCCCAGCCGTGCTCGTCATCACCGATGAGAAGACGTTTCGGGTCGGTAGAAAGGGTAGTCTTGCCGGTTCCGGAAAGTCCGAAGAAGATAGCTGTGTTCTCGCCATTTAAGTCGGTGTTAGCGGAGCAGTGCATAGCAGCGATGCCCTTTAACGGAAGGTAGTAGTTCATCATGGAGAACATACCTTTCTTCATCTCTCCACCGTACCAGGTGTTGATGATAACCTGCTCGCGGCTTGTGATATTGAAGACAACAGCTGTCTCAGAGTTTAATCCAAGCTCTTTGTAGTTCTCAACTTTAGCCTTGGAAGCGTTGTATACTACGAAGTCCGGTTCGAAATCAGCCAGTTCTTCGTCGGTCGGAACGATGAACATATTCTTTACGAAATGAGCCTGCCAAGCAACCTCCACAATAAAACGGATCGCCATACGGGTGTCTTTATTTGCTCCACAGAAAGCATCTACTACAAACAGTCTCTTGTTGGAGAGCTCATTTAAAGCGATATCCTTTACTGCGTTCCAGGTCTCTTTGGATGCTACATGGTTGTCGTTCTTGTACTCATCTGAAGTCCACCATACTGTGTCCTTAGAGTTCTCATCCATAACGATGAATTTGTCTTTCGGGGAACGTCCGGTATAAATACCTGTCATAACGTTTACTGCACCAAGCTCGCTGACCTGACCTTTTTCATAGCCCTCCAGCTCCGGTTTGGTTTCTTCTTCAAACAGCATCTCATAAGAAGGGTTGTAAACAATCTCCGTTGTTCCTGTGATTCCGTACTTGCTTAAATCGATCTTAGCCATCTTAATACCCCTTTCCTGTTATCCGGCGGCTCCCGTCTGTGTGAAATCCGATGCCAGCAGTCTTTTTTGTCTGACATTTCTCACCGAACCGGGGATTTCAGTGTCCCCCACTGTACATGTGTATAGTTTGCAACCGCTTTACCTTTTCACGGTTCTTATATTTTGTACAATGCGAAAGTTCGCCTTTTCTTCTCTTTATCTATTTTTACCAAAAGAGATTACTTCATCATTCTAATGCATTCATGGTAAAAAATCAAGCGAAATCGCGAAATGATTGATATTTTTTTATCAATTCCGTTGTTTCAAATATATCTGTCACTCACAGCGTCTAAATCGTTTAAGTTTTAAAATCACACGTACCACACCGCTTCATTCGTCGCTGAAATGGCATCCGCCCCCGCCTCAAAGGCCGCCATCACATCTTTTTTGTCAGACAGCAGTCCCCCGGCGATCAGCGGAATATCGGTGTACTCGCGCATGATCTTAAGAATCTTCGGCATCACCCCCGGCATGATCTCGACTGCATCCGGTCGGAACATTTCGATCTGTTTTTTCAACGTATCGAGTGCGATCGAATCCACAACAAAGGTTCTCTGGATCGCATAAAGTCCCATCTCCTTCGCGTGTTCCACCAGTGTATTTTTTGTGCTGATAATACCGTCCGCCCGCGTATTGTGGGCGATAAAATCGACCGCCACCCTCTTGGTGCTCAGTCCCTGGATCATATCCACGTGGACGATCGCCACCTTCCCGGCGTCCTTGATGCGCGCTACAATCTGATCAATATCACAGATCGTGCCAAACAGCACAAATACTACCTTACATTCAGATTTAAGACTTTTTTCCAGCCCTTCCCAGCTCTTAACCGCTGCGATTATCGGAGATTCCTCCAGTAATTCAAGCATTGTCATTCTATGCTTCCTCTTCTCTCATAGTCTTGAGTATTTCTCCCATCTCTTTCAGCCCTGTGAAAATCGCATCCGGCACGACATCCGCCTTCGGTACATCCTCCAGCTTCGTCTCGCCGGTCAGCACCAGGATTCCGTGTGCCCCATTTACCACACCGGTTTTCACATCCGTGTAGATCCGGTCACCGACAAACGACATTGCCTCGCGCTTTGCCCCGGTCATCTCCAGAACCATATCCACGGTCTCCTTGAATGGTTTTCCGACATACTTCGGCTCCTTTCCGGTCGATAAGGAGATTGCCGCGCACATTGCGCCGCAGTCCGGGATAAAACCATCCTTCGTCGGGCAGTTGATATCCAGATGCGTTGCCAGGAACACAGCGCCGTTGCGGATATACGTGCAGGCGCGCTCCAGCTTCTCATAGGTCAATGTCATATCAAAGCCAATCACGACCACATCCGGCATCTCCCTTGTCAGAAGAATGCCATTTTCACGGAAATTCTCCTCCAGATCCGGCGTTCCCACCAGATAGACTTTCTTTTCAGGATAATACTCTTTCAGATACTGAATCATCACATCCCCGGATGTAATGATCTGATTCCTTTTAATATAACACCCCATTTTTGCCAGTTTGTCAATATATGTTTTCGGAGATTTCGACGAATTATTCGTAAAAAATACATATCTCTTCCCTGCTTTCTTCACTTCCTCCAGGAAATCCAACGCCCCGTCGAGCACATCCGTATCCAGATAAAACGTCCCGTCCATATCGAGGACAAACAGTTCTGTCTCCTTTAAAATTTCACGTTTTTCCATGCCTCTCTCCTTGTAATTTTTATCTCTGTAAATATGTAAACACTAAATTTTTTTCCAAAACAACTTTATCCAATCCTGCACAAATATGCAAGCACGTTTTTCATAAATCTTAATTTCAAAAATGGGAAGCCGTACAAATCTCTTCTATGAGTCTGTACAACCTCCCATCTCTCATCTTTATATTCTGCGACAGGCTGGCGGCGTCACTTTTACGTTTTTTACGCCCGCCCTACATTCTTGCTCGCCACAACCGCAACCCCGGTTCCAGCGCAGTCTGCGATAATCACATCCCCGATATGCACCGGAGCTGCCACCTTCACGGCGCGGATCTCCTTCATGCAATCAAAGATTTTGCCCTTCGGGATATCCGAAGCCGTCTTGACCGCTGCTCTTTCGATCGTGCCGCCCTCGACGCGTACCGTTGAGGTAACGATTCTCGTCGGATTGGTTACCTCTTTCTTTGCATACGCCTCGCCGCGCGGGCATGTATTTCCTTCTACCTTGATCTCGTCATTTCCCATCGTCACAGTGAGCTGACAGCCCAGCGGACATCCGATACAGGTCAGTTCTCTTACTTCCATCACTCATCCACCTCCGTGCAAATGGTTATTTCTTTCAGATCCGGATATTTCTCCAGACTTTCCTTCGTCAGGATCACCTGCTCCATCTCACCCGGTGCCAGCACGCGTTTTTTGCGGCTGCTCACACGCTCTCCGTCAAAATAAACGGAAATGCTGCGGTTTTTATAAACATCTGCCACACGGAAACGAACGGTCAGCTTGTCTGCCATCGCCTCGGTATCGATCGACTGCGGTACCGTGTAGCGGACGCCATTTTCTGCCTTGAGTGTCACGCTGTGACCTTTCTTCGTCTCGCCGGATTTCACATATTTCGCTGCGTTCTGTCCTGCCAGCGCTGCCTCCTCGGATACATAGTCAACCAGATCATGTACATGAAGCACGTTGCCGCAGGCAAATACACCCTCGATGCCTGTTTCCAGACGGTCATTGACCATTGGGCCGGAGGTAACCGGGTTCATCGCCACGCCCATATTTCTCGTCAACTCATTCTCCGGAATCAGGCCACAGGATAACAGAAGCGTATCACAGTCATAGTGCTCTTCGGTACCCGGAATCGGTTTGCGGTCCGGTCCGACCTGTGCCAGCGTGATGCCTTTCACACGCTCTTTTCCCTCGATATTCACAACCGTATGGCTTAACTTCAACGGAATATCAAAGTCATTTAAGCACTGTACGATATTTCTCTTCAGACCGCCCGAATACGGCATCAGCTCCGCTACGACCTTAACCTTTGCGCCCTCCAGTGTCATACGTCTCGCCATGATCAGTCCGATATCGCCGGAACCGAGAATGACAACCTCTTTACCGACCATATGACCCTCGATGTTCATGAGACGCTGTGCCGTACCAGCAGTGTAGATACCTGCCGGACGATACCCCGGAATGTTCAGGGCGCCTCTCGGACGTTCGCGGCATCCCATCGCCAGGATAATCGCTTTTGCCTTGATGAGCTCCAGTCCCTCGCTGCGGCTTACGACTGTGATCTCTTTGTCTTTATTGATATCCAGTACCATGCTGTTTAAGCGGTACGGAATTTCCAGCTTTTTCACTTCTTCCTCATAACGTGCCGCATACTCCGGTCCGGTCAGCTCTTCTTTAAAGGTATGAAGACCAAAACCATTGTGGATACACTGATTTAAGATACCGCCCAGCACGCTGTCGCGCTCCAGAATCAGAATATCCTCTGCGCCGCTTTTCTTTGCCGCTGCTGCCGCTGCCAGTCCAGCCGGACCGCCGCCGATAATTACAATGTCATGCTGAATCATGGTTATGCCTCCTCACCTTTTATCATTTCGGAACCTTTGCGGTTTTTGCAGATCTCTGTGATCGGGATTCCCGTCTCACGGGAGAGAATTTCCATCGCCCTCGGAGTGCAGAAGCCTGCCTGACACCGTCCCATACCCTGACGGACGCGCCGTTTGATGCCATCCATCGAGCGTGCGCCGAGTGTACGGGTGATCGCATCCACGATCTCCCCCTCGCTGATTGTCTCGCAACGGCAGACGATTGCGCCGTATGCCGGGTTCTTGCGGATCAGTTCTGCGCGTTCTTCCGTATTTAAACGTGCTGCTTTCACGATGCCCTTGCGGACCGGATTGAAATTCGGATTCTTGCCAAATCCAGCTTTTTCCTCGATCATCCCAGCCAGATATTCACCGATCGCCGGTGCGCAGGAAAGTCCCGGAGACTCGATTCCGGCTGCATCAAAGAAGCCCGGTGCGTCCTCCGCCTCACCGATGATGAAATCATCGCCGTCCTCATGAGCACGCAGGCCGGAGAAGGAAGTGATGACCTGACGGAACGGAATGTTGTTGACACTCTTGGTTGCCTTCTCACATGCCTCTGCCAGTCCCTCGGCGGTCGTGTAGGTTCCGTCTTTATCTTCCTGATCCACCGCGGTCGGTCCGACTAAGAGATTTCCGTGAATCGTCGGGCTGACGAGGATTCCCTTGCCATACTTGCCCGGAAGCTGGAAGACGGTCGCTGATACGTGGTTGCCAGCCTCTTTATCGAGCAGGCAGTACTCGCCGCGGCGCGGCACAATGTGAAGCTTCTTTTCCGAAACCATGTTGTGAATCTCGTCAGAATACACGCCGGCTGCGTTCACGACATATTTTGTCTCGAAGACACCGTTGTTGGTTATCACACGGTATCCTTCTGTCGTTTTTTCAACTTTTTCTGCTTTTGTGTTGAATACGAATTCAACGCCGTTATCACAGGCATTCTCTGCCAGCGCGATCGTCAGACCAAATGGACATACGATGCCGCCGGTCGGTGCATAGAGCGCTGCCACAACCTCCCCGCTGACGTTCGGCTCCATCTTGCGGACCTCATCGCCGGTCAGAATGGAAATATCCGGCACACCGTTTGCCACGCCTCTCTCATAGAGTGCCTGCAGCGCCGGGCGGTCCTCCTCTGCGAAGCAGAGTACCAGGGAGGAATTCCGCTTGAAATCAAAATCGAGTTCTTTGGATAAATCTCCCATCATGGCGTTGCCTTTTACATTGAGCTTTGCTTTTAAAGAACCTGTCTTTGCGTCATAGCCCGCATGGACGATAGCACTGTTTGCCTTCGATGTGCCGGAGCAGACATCCTCTTCTTTTTCCAGAAGCACGGTGCGGCACTCATATTTCGAAAGTGCTCTGGCGATGCTGCTGCCGATGACGCCGCCTCCGATAATCACTACGTCGTATGTATTTCCGTTCATACTGTGATCCTCCATTATTTATACTAAATGTTTTCTTGTTCTCGTTTCAACTATCCTGTTTGTTTAGACAATTCATCCTATTTCTGCTGCATTTCGTGCGTAAGCCCATCTGAACCCTTTAGCTGCTACAGCTCCTCTGCAAACCGGATCTCCTCCATCGCCTGAATGTCGCCCAGAAGCGTTTTCCGGAGCGACTTGTCCTGCACCTCGACCGACATCGTCGCGGACGGACCCTCGCCCTTTAACTTATTCTTGGCAATATCAAAAGACACGATTTTCACATCCTTGGAACGCATGGTATCCATGAACGCCCCAACACACCGGCTGCTGGTAAATTCCAGATAGAAATCAAACACCTTCGCATGCTCGTGAATCATTGTATCCACGCGTGTCAGGAGCTTCAAGGTAACTGCAATCAGAATCAGACCATAAAACGCGCCGTCCACAAATCCGATACCGGCTGCCAGCCCTTCACAGGCACACACCCATAGGCATGCCGCCGTGGTCAGTCCACGCACCTGATTGCGCCCGGTTACCATGATCGTGCCGACTCCTAAAAATCCGATGCCGCTGATAACCTGTGCGCCCATCCGCGCCATGTCCGCTTTCGCGGACGGAAATGTCCGGAACATATATTCACTCGTCAGCATGACAATCGCTGAACCCAGGCAGACCAGCACATGCGTCTTGATACCCGCACCGCGCCGTTTCAGACCACGGTCAATTCCAATGAACATTCCCACCGCCAGTGAAAACAGCAGACGAATCCAGATGCCGACCGCTGTCCAGGTCGCCGCCGTCTCCACAATCCATTTCCAAACTGCCATTTTTCTCCCCCTGCCAGCCCGTAAAACTTCTAAAACACAGCCTTTTTTTGCTCCACAAGACTCTTCCATGACCGATATCGGTATCTTTTATGAAACAAAAAAGAGCAGAAAGCACCCGTATTTCTACGTTTGCCTTTCTGCTCTTAATCTCACAGGCTTTATTATATCCAATTTATTAACGTTTTGTCAATCTGTTTCTATGCTGCGCCGTACAGAAGATCCGGTACGCATGTAATTAAGAACGGACAGAAAGTCAGAAGCAGAAGGACAATCATCAGTGACACGATAAATGGCCATACTTCCTTCAGGAACTCACTGATCGGGCATCCCGTGATACCGCAGGTCGTGAACATCATCGAACCGAACGGAGGTGTGATACCGCCGATCATGATGTTTACGATCGCTACCAGTCCAAAGTGGTAATCGTTGATTCCAAGCTGTCTTGCAACCGGAAGCAGCAGAGGCGTGATGATCATCAGAGCCGCACCGCCTTCCAGGAACATACCCATAATCAGAAGGATTACGTTGCATGCCATAAGGAACAGCCACTTGTTGGTTGTCAGGCTTAACATAGCAGTTGCCACGACTCTCGGCAGGTTGATCCAGGTCATGTAGTAACCGAATACATTCGCTGCAACCATGATCAGGACAACGCTGGAAGTACCGGCGATACTGTCGAGCAGGATCGGAACCAGATGCTCTCTCAGGGACAGTTTCTTGTAAACGAAACGTCCGATAATAATACAGTAAAGAACGGCTACCGCACCGCCCTCAGACGGAGTAAACATACCAAAACGCATTCCCAGAATGATACCAAATGGGAAAAACAACCCCCAGAAAGAGGTAATACCCTGTTTCACGATCTCTTTCAGAGCCGGGAATTTTTCACGGGTGGTCGGGTAGTTTCTCTTATGCGCAATAATCGAAACAACGATCATCATCGAGATTGCCATCAGGATACCCGGAATATAACCAGCCGCAAACGTACGACCCAGGGAAATCTGTGCAATCAGGGTAAAAACGATCAGGTTTACTCCCGGCGGAATAACCGGTGTAGCAGCCGATGAAGCCGCTGTGATCGCTGCGGAGAACGCCTTGGAGTAACCTCTCTTCTCCATCTCCGGAACCAGCATCTTGGACTGCATCGCACAATCTGCGTTGGCCGAACCGGAACATCCGCCCATCAGCATACTAAGTACTACGTTTACCTGTGCCAGACCGCCTTTCATATGACCGGTCAGCACTTCCGCGAAATCCATCATCTTGTCACTGATGCCGCCGTAGTTCATGACGGAACCAGCCATAACGAAAAATGGAATCGCTAACATCGAGAACGACTGTGTAGAGGTCATAACCTTCTGTAAGATCAGCCAGTTTTTACTGGTTGTATCAATAAATGTAAAATAAAAGAAGGTTGAACCAAACAGCGCATATACAATCGGCATTCCCAGGAAATAGAGAATAAATACCATAAAAATCGGAACGAGTTCAATTAATTCGAGTCCCATCAGTTATTTCCCCCTTTCCCTTTAAATACCTTGATAATATCCTTAACCAAAAAGTAAATACAGAAAATCAGTGAAAGCCCAAATCCGATCGGAACCGCGCCGGAAATATACCAGCTCGGAACACGCAGCGTATTCGTCAGCTTATCCATCGTGTTCATCACATACTGGACGCTTGTTCTGGTCAGCATAATCAGAGTAGCAAGCTCCAGAAGATCCATAATAACCTTAACAACTTTTCTTATCTTCTCCGGAAGAATGTTGATCAGGATGTCTACGCCCAGATGTGCGTGCTTACGGTACGCATATGCGCTTCCAATAAAGACGGTCCAGACGAAGAGCCCCGTAGCGACCTCTTCCGACCAATACAACGGTCTTTTCAGGAAATAGCGCATAAGGACGTTTGCGTTTACAACGATTGTACAGAGTGTCAGTGTCACGCAGGTAATAATTGCATCCAGGTTTACCAGCACCGACCCCAGTGTGATTTTTTTCTTTTCCATAGTATATCCTCATGCATTCATAATGGCAGTCAGTTTTGCATAACCGACGACTGTTCTGTCATACAGCCATCTTTCCAGCAGTTGTAACTGTTCAGTACCTTCACAGTCACGCGCAAAAATCCATTAAAAATTGCCTACGGCAATGGGATTTTTGCCTGCTGGCCCATGTTTTCGTACGGTCAGCGCAGTAAATGCGCAGACCTACTGAACAGTTACCAGCAGTTTCATATTTCCGGCACTATACGTTTGTCGGAATTCTGCCCGGACCTCAGACAATCTTCTTTGTTCTGACAGCCCGGGCAGATATACTTTCTTCTCCGCAGCGGTTCTGATAACCGTTACGTTTTACCATTTCATAATTGCTTTAAAATACTGTATTTGTTCGGAACAATCTACATTATTCGTTCTTTGCACGGTAGTCATTCAGGAAATCAACCAGTTTCTGATGAAGTTCCGGATCTGCGCCGTACTCGTCTACGATCCAGTCATAAACCGGTGCACAAGCCTCTGTGAATGCGTCAATATCTACATCGTTCCACTCAACGCCTTTGTCTTTCAGGAACTCGATCATGGAAGCTTCGTCGTTCTCAGCATTTTCCTGCTCCCACTTACCAGCTTCTACACAGCACTCATCCAGGATGTTTCTCCATTTTTCCGGGATGGACTGATATACATCCTCAGCCATGAATAACCAACGGGTTGCGATGAAGTGGTTCGTGTTTGCAACTTTCTTGGTGTACTCATAAGCACCTGTATCCTTCAGGGTGGAGATGGAACCTTCGAAACCATCAACAACACCACTGGACATAGCAGATAAGCACTCCGTAAAGCTCATTGCAGACGGGGTAGCACCCAGACAGGTAATCGTCTTAACAAACAACGGAGACTCGGTCGAACGCATGATCAGACCATTTAAGTCAGCCGGTTTCTCAACTACCTTGTTCGTACATACGCTTCTGAATCCGAACGAAAAATGGGTATCCAGAACGTGGATGTTGTGCTCGCTTGCCAGTTTTTCATTCAGATCTTTTACAATATCAGAATCCATCACTGCATTGTACTCTGCATTGTTCTTGTAAAGCATTGGTCCAACTAATACGTTGTAATCGCCGATGTAATCAGCAAAGTAGGACGGCTCCTCCAGACCCATCCAGACAGCGCCGTTGTGTGCCTGTGCTACAGACTCCGCGTAGCAGTCAAGCTGGTTCTGTCCGTAATACTCCAGAGTGATATGACCATCGGTCTTCTCTTTTACCAGGTCTGCCAGATATTCGCTGGCTTTGTAGTTCCACTCTGCCGGCTGAAATACGTTGGAAAACTTGATGGTGATGTAGTAATCATCTGCAGATGCCTCGTCACCTGCTGCCGTTCCTGCGTCTGCTGCCTTTGTGTCAGTCTTTGTGTCAGTCTTTGCGCCGCTGCCGCCGCAGGCCGCCAGGCTCATCGCCATCGTCGCTGCCAGTACTACTGATAATACTTTTCTCATACGTTTTCTCTCCTTTTTCTTAACCTCCCCCAGTCATCTTTCTGACCGGTTCATCAACAGTTTCTACTACTTTCTAAATAAATTACCATTTCAGCATTTAGGCAAAAAAATAGCACCATTTTTAAAAAACAGTCTTTTCCAGCTGTTTCTAACCATGGCGCATCTCTTCGTCTCTGCTTTTGGTTCTTTATTCATCTTTTACCTAATTCTAACACTTATTTTACGATTAGGCAAGCTATTTTGTCGAAATTATATAATTTTTTCTCGATTTTAGTCGATTTTTATGTGATATTTTTGTAACAATCTTGTTTATTTTTTATCAATATTATAGATTTAACAGATCCGGTTGCGGAAACAGGGAAGAAACAGTATACTACTTCTTAAGATATTTTCTATGCTTCTATATACTGTTTTTATATAGGTGATGATTGATTTTTTATATGAAAGGGCTTACCATGATTTACTATAAGATAGAAATGCACCACAACGAAAAAACCTTCGAATCCCTGTCCCGGATGCAGTACGATCTCTTCTGCGCTTCCAACCGGATCACGCGGACAATTTTAAGCATCCTGTTCATCGCCGGAGGTATCATCAATCTAAGCGAGTGGTGGGGCATCCTCTTAGCCGCCTACGGCTGCTATCTGACGACCAGCACCTACAGCTCCGCCAACCACACCGCCCACAAGCTCGCTGACCAGATCAAAAAAAGCGGCATGCCGTTCCCGGCGTCCCGCTATGAATTCCGTGAAAATCATCTGGAAGTCTATTCTCTTCCGAAAAGCACCCGCGAAAGCACACTGGCTTACAATGAATTTGAAAAGCTGGGTGAGGACCGCGATTATTTCTATCTGTTCCGCGATTCCTACGGCGGGTATATGGTGCCGAAAAAGGGGATTGACACAAGCGCGGGGTCCCGTTCAAATTCGGATGAGAGCCAGAATTTGAAAGCAATTGGCGCGTTTCGGGAATTTTTGGAAAATAAGAGTGGGAAACGGATTTACAGGAAGACGATTCCGCTGGTTCGGGTGATGCAGGCGTTGAAGAAGAAAAGATAGGTCGATAGATATAAACTATAAAATAGTTCAACAACTATAAAAAGCCACGATTTGAACTCTTTGATTCAGATCGTGGCTTTCTCAAAAACCTGCTGTTCTATTCTGTTTTTCTGCAAAAAATCTTCTGCAGTTCCTAGAATCAGCCTTACCGCGTGGTGCTCAAACGTTTTTGCAACACTTGTGGATAAAAATATCAATGCAGTTATTTTCTTCTATCTCTGCGCCACCTTATGCGGATTCAGAATATTCTTCGGATCAAACACTTTCTTGATTCCGTTCATCAGATCCAGGTTCTTCTCCGGCAGGGATTCTCTTAAATACGGCTTTTTCGCATATCCGATGCCGTGCTCGCCGGACACCTGACCTTCGAGTTCATGGGCTTTCTGATAGATCTTCTCCATTGCAGCAGACATCCGTTTTTCCCACTCTTCATCACTCAAATCGTCTTTCAGGATGTACGCGTGCAGATTTCCGTCGCCCGCATGACCGAAGCTCTTGATGCGGATATCAATCTCATTGTGGAGATCGTGCAGATACGTCACCATCTCATTGACGCGGCTTCTCGGAACAACCATATCGACCTCATCCATGTAAGTCGTGGATCCCTTGATTGCCTCCAGGAAAGCGCCTCTGGCTTTCCAGATGGATTCCTCACGCTCCTGGGTATCGGAAATCAGCACGTCCAGTGCGCCCTGTTCCAGACAGAGTTTGGCCACCTTGTCATACGCTTCTTCGATCTCCTTGGTGGAATTACCATCAAATTTCAAAAGCAGATACGCATCCGACTGTTTATCCGGGAACGCTTTTCCTAAATACTCCTCGGCGTCTTCAATCACTTCCCGCTGCATGAACTCGATCGCGGTCGGGATCGTCTTAGATTTGATGATAACCGGGACGGTGTCGATCGCCTGTTTCAGGGTCGGGAACGGGATCAGAAGGCTGATGACACGCTTCGGAAGCGGCAGAAGCTTTAAGATCGCCTTGGTAATAAAGCCAAGAGTTCCCTCGGAACCAATAATCAGATCTTTCAAGTCATAGCCTGAACTATTCTTTACGACTTTGCCTCCAAACTGAGTGATCGTGCCATCCGGCAGAACCACTTCCAGCCCCATGACATAGTCTCTCGTCACACCGTATTTGACCGCACGCATACCGCCCGCATTCGTGCTGATGTTGCCGCCGATGGCTGATTTCTCACCCGGATCCGGCGGGTAGAAGAAATCGTGATCTTCTACATAGGCGGACAATTCCATCAAAAGGACGCCCGGTTCCACCGTGACCGTCAGGTTTTCCTCGTCCAATTCGAGAATCTGGTTCATCAGGGTGGTATCGATCATGATGCCATGTTCCATCGGAACCGAAGAACCAACCAGACCCGTTCCGGCGCCCCTCGGTGTCACCGGAATCGTATTTTCGTATGCATATTTCATGATCGCCGCGATCTCTTCGGCTGATTTTGCCTTTACCACCACATCCGGATAACTGCTGGTGCCGCTCAGCTCATCGTGGCTGTACTCTTCGTTGATATTTTCACCTACGAGGACACGCTCGTCATCCTGAATTGTGTTTTTTATATATAAAATATCATCTTTATCTATTTTCTTGTAATTTCCCATGATATCCTGCTCTCCTTCCTGTGAATCTTTATCTTCCCATCTCAATCTTCTCAATCAGTCTCGGGAGAATCTCATAGAGATCACCAGTCAGGCAGTAATGTGCCGTCTTGAAAATCGGCGCTTTCGGATCTTTATTGATCGCGACGATCGTCTCCGCGTGATTCATGCCGGCAGTAAACTGGACCGCACCGGACACGCCGCAGGTGATGATGAGTTTTGGGCGGACCGTACGGCCACTCAGACCGATCTGGCACTTGGCATCCAGCCATCCGGCTTCCACCATCGGACGGGTGCAGGCAAGCTGACCTCCCAGCAGATCTGCCAGTTTTTCCAGCATTTTCAAATCTTCCGGCTTCTTCACGCCTCGTCCGGCTACCACCAGGACGTCAGCATTTTCGATAAAGGTTTCCTTCGGCTTTTCTACGATATCCAGAACCCTCACGTGGGAAAGCAGTTTTTCCTTCTCAATTGTACAGACCACAATCTCACCGCTCTCTTTCTCGGCACGCTCCGGTGCGTTCATGATCTTATAGCGCACGGTTGCCATCTGCGGACGGTGGTTCGGGGTCTTGATGTGTGCCATGATATTGCCGCCAAAAGCCGGTCGGATCTGGGATAAATCAGTATTTTCATCCATTTCCAGGATCGTACAATCCGCGGTCAGACCTGTCTTCATACGGGCAGCCACACGCGGCGCCAACTGTCTGCCGACCGTGGTCGCACCGACGAGAATAGACGATGGTTTTACTGTCTGGATAAAGTTTTCAAAAACAGCCGTGTACGGCTCGATCTGGAAACGTGCCAGTTCCGGTACATCATAGACGAATACTTTATCTACATTATAATGAAGCAGTTCGTGTGCAGCCGCTTCGATTCCATTTCCCATAAACAGGGCGTAAACCGGATGTCCCGTTACCTTGGAAAGTTCTCTCGCTTTTCCAAGAAGTTCCAATGTAACCGGATGCACCTTTCCATCCACGTGATCTACGTAAACGGCAATGCCCTTCCATGCACTCTTATCGACGCTTGGTTTTACCGCGTCTTCTACATATTCAACCGCGCCCTTCGGACCTTTTCTCACGCAGAGACGGCACATTTTACAGGCGGCGCTGATCGTCACCTTTCCGTCTTTTTCTTCCATCGCCTCGAACGGACAGAGCTTGATAAGTTCCTGATTATCCGGGATTTTGTCCTGATGTATGATTAACTCAGCCATGATTCCACCTCCTACACGAATTTCATATCCACGATCTTCTGATACAGCCGGTCCGCCAGCTCTTCGCCGCTTCCGTCCCACATTTCCTTTTTGTCATTGACAGCTGGTGGGAAAATGCGCTGAACCTGCGTCGGGGAACCATTGAGTCCATAGTGCATCGCGTCTTTATCGTCCATATCCGCCAGGGAAAGAATCCGGATTTCACGGTCTTTCGTGTTCATTTTCCGGACATACGAAGGAAGTCTTGGCTGGAAAATGTCCTTGTCAACGGCTAAGAGACACGGGAACTGCACTTTCGCCACCTCGACCTCTTCCGGCAGATCCATGCTGACGGTGATGCCGTCCTCATCAATCTGATTGATCTTGACAACATCTGCCACGCTCGGGATATTCAGCCACTCGGAGATCTCCGGACCAACCTGCGCGGTGTCGCCGTCCGTTGTCTGTTTGCCGCAGAGGATCAGGTCAAAATCGCCGCAGCTCTTGATGCCCTGCGCAAGTGTATAGCTGGTCGCCAGTACATCCGCACCGCCAAATTTGCGATCCGATAAAAGCGTTCCGCCGTCCGCACCCATCGCAAATGCCTCGCGGATCACCTGCTGCGCCTGCGGCGGTCCCATGGAAATGACGTGAACACTTCCGCCCACTTCTTCCCGGATCCGGAACGCCGTCTCCAGCGCGTACAGATCGTATGGGTTCATCTTCGAAGCCGCGCCGTCTCGTTTCAGCACGCCGGTAACCGGATCGACTTCTACTTTATTGCTTTCCGGTACCTGTTTGATACAGACAAGAATCTTCATTCTGTTTCCTCCTTCATATGGATGCTTTGTAAAAATCTTTAAATGATGGATGTAAAGAATTTTTAATCCGCATATTGGTTCTACCAATTTATTGAAAAGAAAAAGAATTTTGGTAGAACCAATTTTCTTTATTCGTTAGTATAGTGGGCTGCGTTCTGGTTGTCAACGATTGTTTATCTTTTCACATAGAATGTGTTTTTTCATTTTTTTCCAAAATTTTATCTATCATCCGGAAATGCCGGTCCAGTGCATCCTTCCCCGCTGCATTATCTTTGTTCCGCAGTGCTTCCGCAATCTGCCGGTGACAGAGATTCAGTGCTTCTTTCGCCTCTTTTGTCCGCAGAATTTCCGCGCGCATATTCCGGATGAAGGTATCGATCACGCCGGAACACGCCTCTAAAATATTGAGCAGCAGCACATTTCCCGACGCCTGTGCCAGTGTAAAATGGATCTGTTTATCAATCCGGGCGTTTTCCTGCTCGTCCATGCTCCGGTCAAGACGTTTTACCAGTTCTTCCAGCGTCTCCATCTGGCTCTCCGACGCCTGTTCAATCGCCAGGGCAAACGCCTGCTGTTCCAGCGCATAGCGGATCTGGCTGATCTGCTGATAATTAATCTGGGACATAGCAAACATCATCCCCATCGTCTCCGCAATGCTTTTCTGAAATTCACAAGTGATGTAATTCCCCGATCCCTGCTGGGAGGAAATCACTCCCGTCATATCCATGATCCGCAGCGCTTCCCGAACGGAATTGCGGCTGACTTCCAGCATCTGCGCAATCTCCCGCTCCGGAGGAAGCTTCTCCCCCGGACGCAGCTCGCCCGCCATGATGCGGTTCTTGAAATATTCGATGACGCCTTTGTAGGCTTTTTCCTGTTTTTCCATAGACGCTGCATTCCTTTCACTTTGTCTTTATCATATCATATATAAAAATCCGGATTGAACCGAAAAGATTCTTTTTACAGAAAGCTCTCCAATCTCGTCTCCTGCCAGCTTATAATCTCCTGCTCCAATTTACAGTTGTGCTCCAACATATACCGCAATATTCCCGCATAGCTGCTGCCCTGTTTTATCATCGCTTCCGCCTTCGCCCGATCGGGTGCTTCCAATGGCTTCGCATATGTCTGAAACCGCTGCAATTCCTGCACTCCCATCGCGCACAGCTGAAACGGCAGTCCCGTCTTTCGGATCAGATGCCCCGCGATCGCCAGACCGTCTGGATCGAGATCGCCAAAATGATGCCAGGAAAGTCCCGGATTTTCTCTGGCGATCCGCTGCAATAGCGCCTGTTTCGTGCGGGTATGGTAGCCGCTCAGAAACAGATAAAATATATGTTCCCGCTCCAGCCGGTGAAACGAGGGCAGATTTTCCACCGTCATCAGCGCCACATCCTGGATCTGGATGCTTTTTGCCTTCTGGAATGTCTCAAAAGGGATCGACATCGGCAGATCGTGATAAATCCGAAGTTTGCGTCCGTCTTCAAGGCAGATCCGTGCATCCCCTTTCAGATAGATATACGCCGGATTGGAATAAATGTAAAATTCCTCCAGAAGCGCCGTCTGCCGCTCCCGTTCTTCTTCCAGCCCCGCAAGCGGTTCATCATACCGCCCCGTGTGCTCCAAAATTCCACACACCTTTTTCCGGTATATCTTTTCCCACTGTTTACTGTCATGCAGAACTGCCTCTGACATTTCCCGCTCCAGCGTAGTTCTCTGCTTTTCCTGATTTTCTTTTAAAAATTGCACCAGATTCCAGATAGCTTCTGCCTCGGTTATCTCTTTTTCTACCTTCTTTTCATCCAGCTTTCTCGCACGGCTGTTTTTCAGTGTCTGAAGCTTTTCTTTTCCATATGCCTCCAATAAATCGCATTGGCAGAAGCGATGATAAACCTCTTCCAGCCGTTTTTTTAGAATATTCTTTTCTGTCCGGTTCAGGCAGGCATAGTAATCTTCCCAGCGTTCCGGGACAGCACAGATCTGACGGAGAATACCCGTATTCGGAGGAACTACATGAATAAGTCCCTCCGATTCCATCTGACGGATCAGTCGTTCAAATTCTTTTTCCTGGAAAAGCTGTTCCGGCGGGAGAAAATCTTTGTTGTAGCCCTTGAAAATATCGGATGGTTTGACCGAAAACACTTGTTTTACCTTGTTTTCACCGGCGTAGGTGACGCTTTTTTCGTATTGATCCAGCAATTTACTTAAAAGCTGTTCTTTCCACTCTTTCCGATCCGCCATTTTTTCTCCTCGTTTCCTATGCCTGCTTCACCAATCCTTCTACCGCATTCGTATACCGTCCTGTCACGATCAGGCTGACGGTTGAATCGATGAACTGACCGATACTGTTGATCTTCTCCGGCGGGGCTGCATAGAATACCTGGAAGTGATTTTCTTCGAAATAACGGACCATCTGCTCGATCCGCTCTCTCGACAATGCCGAGAATGCCTCGTCGATGAATGCCAGACGGGCGCAGCAGGTGTTTGCCGGGTAGCACTGCAAAAGACTCGCCGCCAGAATGATGAAATACGGGGTCTGCTTCTCGCCGTTGCTGGCGGAACCCTGTTTTTTTGATAACTCTGCCGTGATCTCGGTCTGTCCCTGACGGCTGCTGATCTCCATATCGTAAGAGAAATATCTCCTGTAATCCGTGTATTCCCACTCATCTTCTTCCGCCAGAATGATACTCATAAACTCCTGAATATCATTCTCCATCTCCTCGTCGTCGCGCGCCGAATTCATATAGACCTGCGGGGAACTCATATATTTTTCCAGACGCCTGCAGATGCGGAAGAAGAGAGCGCGGTCTGGCTTTTCTTTCATCACAAACTTGTAGGTATCGTTGCCAAACGGCATATGGCGCAGTTCACGGTTGATCGCGTCCATCTCACGTTTTGCCTCGCGGACATTCTCGTCAATCTCCGCCACGAAATCGTTCATAAACGCGCTCTCCAGCCGTCCTGCCTGCTCCTGCAGCTTCTGCTGGGCTTCCTCCACCTTGACGTGCGCCAGGTTCCGGTATTCTTCCCGGTACCACGGGATGTAACCGATGCCGCGCTTTCCGACGTCGATTCCCGCCAGGCGGCAATACGCCAGCTGTGCGTCCTCCAGCTGGCGCTCCCGCTCTGCCAGCATATTTTTGCTCTTGTCGATGGAAAGCTGTGTCGTCACGCGGATCGTGCCGCGCTTCTCGCTTTCGCGGTTATATTCCTCCAGCATCGCCTCTTTGAGTTCCATGTTGACAAGGCATTTTTCCTCATATGCCTTCTGGCATAAATAGATCTCCGTGCTGATACGGCCCAGTGTTCCTTCGCAGCCCTTTAAATCATTCTTACAGCCGCCGAGCTCACTCTGGTTCTGGTTCACACTCTCATTTGCCTCGCGTGCCAACCGTCCCGCCGTCTCCAGTTCTTTCAGGACTGCGGTAAAGTCCGGATTTGCCTCGATCTCCTCGCGGTCCTTTACCAGGCTGTCCCTGCGCTTTCCGCAGTCCTTCAGCCCATATGCCGCGCCAAAATCGTAGTGTCCGCCGTCCCAGTCGATCTCCTTGATCGCATCACGGTATTTGATAACCTGTGAAAGTGCCTCTTTATCGGCCCGCTGAACCACCTGTAATTCTTCCAGTTCTTTTCTGGACTGTTCCAGCTGGCAGCGGATCGCGTCTGCGCCGAGACACAGCTCGGTCCGTCTCATATCCATCATCGCAACCGCATAGCTCTTCGCCAGCATGCCATCCCGCATGAGTCCGCCCTTCGGGTATTCATGCAGCTCTTCCAGATTTTCACAGAGATGAATGCCGTTTAACAGATAATTGGCGTAACGTCTCGCATAGACGTTCGGGATCCGCAGAATCTCCGCCGCAGAACCTTCCACCGCCTCTGTTTCCGGAAGCTTATCCGTGATCACGACATTTCCATCATAGATCCGCTCTTTCTGTAAAATCTGCATCGCCTTATGGCAGTGCGCGCCGTCCACGATGATATAGAAACGCTTTCTTCCCAGAAATGTCTCAACCGCCTTTCTCCACTCCGGAGCGGTCACCTCCTGGACCAATTCGGCAAAAATGTGGACCTCGGTCTGGATACCCTGTTTTTCTAACCCTCTCTGAATCTTATTCCGGGCATTTTCCACCTCCGCCGGGAACACAAGGATATTCGATTCCAGACGGCGGATCTTCTCCTGCAGCGCCCCTATCTCTTTTTCGCGCTCTTTACACTGATCCTGCAGGTGGATCTTATTTTCCTCATAGATGCCGTCCTGACGGTGCACCTTCTCGCGGAATGCGTCAAACGCCTCCCGCTTCTTCGCCGTCTCCCCATCCGCCTGTTCCAGTGTCTCCAGATAGGTGTTTTCCGAGGATAAGGACGGAAGATCTGCTTCCAGAAGCTTGATAAGCGCGCTTATCTTCTTCTTCAATTTCAAAATCTGCGCCAGCTTGTCCTCCCAGTTCTTTTTCTCACGATCCGCTTCCTCGATCTGGCGTTTCAGGGAATCCAGGCTTTCCTGCATTCCCTTGACCATATCGTTATTTTCTGCAATTCGCAGGCGTTCCTGTGCGGCTTCCTGCTGCCGGATGAGCTCTCCCGCCCGCTCGGTCAGGCGCCCGTACTGGTCTTTTAAGGCCTGATAACGATTTTTCGTCTGCTTTTCTTCCTCTTCCTTCTCCCGGAGCGCCTGGTATGAAAGCATCAGCTCCCGGATGCGGAGTACCCGCTTTTTCTTCTCGTATTCGTCACTCTGGCGAAGCACCTCTTCGAGCTGGATTTTGCCCTGTCTGAGACTCTCATAGAGTTCCCGCAGGCGCTCAAACTGGCGCTTCTGCTCGCGCAGTTCCTCCAGCGACTGGACTTTTCCCGGTTCCAGAACACAGTCCTGAATAAACTGGTCGATATTATTTTCCGGGTTAAATGCCATCATTTTCAGAAGCTTTGTCCGGTATTTGGCTGCGTCCACGCGGAGCCCCAGCGCCCGGAGTACCGCCTCCGTGCCGCGGTCCCGTCCCATAAAAGAGGAAAGCTTCATCTCCTCGCCATTCACTGTCAGCTCATTTTTCGGCGTGATGCGGAGTGCATTTCCCTCAATCCGTGTAAAATCGATATCGTCAATCGCCGCCCCTGGACAGATAAACCAGCTGCTGACCGGCTTACCAGACTCACTTGGAGACTCAATGCATACTCCGACCGTGAGCGGCACTCCCAGCGTCGGATCGGAAAATTCCATCGCAATATAGCTGACAACGCTGCCATTTCTCAAATAACGCGCCTCGCCATTACTGCGCGTGTCGCCGCGCACATAGCCAAGCACCGTCCGGTCTCGGTCCTTCGCCGCCTTGTTAAACTGCGTGTTGCCCGTCAGGAGATAGGTCATCGCATCAAGCACCGTCGATTTTCCGCTTCCGTTGACACCGGTCACCAGGGTCGAACCTTCCAGCTCGATACAGACATTCTGGAAACGCGACCACTGGACCATCAAAAGTTTTTTCGCCGATTTCCTATTCATGATCGTCTGATTCTTCATCGCCGTCTTCCTCCTCTTTTGTCAGCTCCGTTTCCCATTCGTCCTCACGGCTCCACTTTTCCTGCATCCGCCGGTTGACATTTTCCACAAATTTGCCAAACTCCTGTGGTTCCAGCACAAACTGCATCGACGGATAAAGACAGATCCGGCAGTCCTCCTCGCCGAGCTTTCCAATCACCTGCAGAAGCTGATATTTGGTAAACAGCGTCAGAATCGATGCAAAACTGCTCTTGTCAATCTGATCCCGAATGCCATATTTTTCCATCTCATAGCGCAGATCGGTCACCGAAATCTCAATATTTTTCGAAAGATTTCCAGAACGCACCCGGTCCGCATAGAGAGTCCAGAGGCAGCATAAAACCACACTCTCCATCTTTTTGAGTGTCACATGGTTGATCTGCAGTTTTCCATTCTCGCCGAGATCCCGGCAGTTCTGCAGCATAATCACGCCATTTTCCCGGTCAATTACAATATCGTATCCGATATATCCCAGGTACGCTGAAAATGGTTCCGAACGCTTGGAGACAAAATAGTACGCCTTTTTGCTGTCCTCGTCACGGTCGCGCACGATAAAGCTCTGCTTCAGAAGACGCCTGACACTTTTCTGGAACATGTCCTTCTCAGAGGATGTATATTCATTCCATATTTCTTCAAATCCCATGTTTTATTTCTCCTTCCGGCGTTCGATTTTAAAGCGCCGCAGAAGCATCTGCTGCGTTTCCAGATAACCATCCTCCGCCTGTATCTCATACCCATTTTCCGAACCATATGCAACCGCCGAGAGCGCGCTTAAAAGATCCCGCTTGCTCTTCATCGGAACCTCCTCGCTGGATATCTCCGTCCGATCTCCTAAAAGCGCCTCCAGATAATTCTTCATCTTATCCTTCGAATACGGGTTCTCTGCCTCCCTCTCCTGTGCCTCCCTCGCACGATCGATGTCCTCCTGTGTCATTTCTTCCAGCTCCGCATAGGTTGCCTCGCGGATCATCTGCTCCCGTCGCGGATAGCGGATCGAGTCGGTATCGATAAACTCATTATTTTCCAGCAAAAACAACCCGTTCATCGACTCCGGCAGTTCTTCCTTCCAACCGAGTGTGTTCATCTCCGCCGCAATCACGCGGATCGTCTGCTCGACATGCCCGCGCACATCGCTGTCCCGGTTTTGAAGAAATCTCGCGCGTCCAATCGCAATCTGTAAATAGATATTAATTTTATGCTTGATATCCCGCATGATCTGGTCGTAATCGACTGAGAAAAACTGCAGAATCGTCTGGATCATATCCAGCACCTTATTCTCCGCCTCAATGTGTTCCAGTTCTTCTTCCTTCGCGCATCCCGCCACCAGGCCCTCAAACAGCTCCTGCCGGTTCTGCATCGCTTCCAGCTTTGACCGGATAAAGGAACGGTACATATGAATATTCTGCTGTTTCGTCAGACGCGCGTACTCGCGGATAAAATCGCCCTCACAGTATTCGAGGACGTTCTCGGTCAGACTTTCCAGGCTTTCCTCGCGCACCATCCGCTCGATGATTTTTTTGATAAAGGTCGCCAGGCGCTTGAGCGCACCGGAGAGCTGTTTCGCGTTGCGGTAGACCGAGCGCAGCGCATTGACATAGATATCCGGTTCCCACTGGTCGGGATTCTGCAAAATATTATAAATATTGAAAATATAACTTGAAAATTCTTCCCACTCCGGCTTCATCATCTTCTGGAGAAATTCTGCCAGAAAGACGCCCTGCTCCGTCATCATGATATGCTTCTCATACGTCGCATCGTCCGTGTCCTCCTCCAGCCATCCGACCTCTTTCGAGCAGAATTTGCGGATCACGGAATTGGCAAGCTGGTTGTAATTCCGGTCGGTTGTCATCTCATCGTCCAAATAATCAATGTGATTTTCCAGAAGATAGATGGCAAGCGCATCCCGGATGCGGCTGCGGGCAATGCGGTAGGTGATCTCCCGGTCATACTCATGATAAATGAGCAGAAGACAGTCCGAATAAATGCGGTTGCTGCTGCCGCTTGCCAGGCAGTTGAAAAAGCCGATTGGGAGAGCGTCAAAAAGGTTTTTATTTATGTTCACGGTGTATTCCTTCCATATATTTATCTGTATTTAATTATATACTCTATACTGGGAAAATGGCAAGGCTGGGACTGTTTGGTCTGTGATTCCGGTTATTTCAAAGAGACGTTTCCGCCTTTGTTTAACGTGCTCACAAACTGCATCACACATTCTCTCAGCTTTGCAATGCTCCCATTCTCCTCCGTCCCCGGCTTCATACCCATTCCTATTTCCCGGATGCAGGTCGGGGAAACCGGAACGCAGTAGACATCTTCCGTATTTCCGCGGATCATCAGTTCAGACATCATTGAAATGCCCAGTCCTTTTCCCACCATGCGGATCACCGTCTCGTCATCCACATAGACGGACTGCTCCTTTGCCCTGACTCCCTCTTTTGCAAATGCGGCATGTACATCGATGTCAAACCGCCCATAAGGCATCAGGAAATCTTTTCCTTCAAATTCACGCAGCGGAAATTCTTTGCGCCCATTTAAGGGATACTGCTTTGGCAGAATCGCATACAAAAGTTCATGATACAGCGGAATCCACTCGCATTTCGGTTCTTTCTGTCTGCTTGCAAAAATGACATCCGTCTTTCCGCTCTGTAATAATTCAAATGGTTCCAGCGCATGATCGACCATGCGGAGATCAACGTCCACCTTCGGGCAGAGGCGGCGGAACCGGTATAAAATCTCCGGCATCCAGTACATCGCGATGCTCGCATATGCCGCCACACGGATCGACTCCTCCTGCTGTTCCCGCACCGCCTGAATCTTATTTTCCAGGGTGGCATTTGCCTGCAAAAACTGGCGGATATCCGGCAACAGGTTTTCTCCCGCCTCCGTCAGCGCGATGCCGCTGTAACTGCGGCGGATCAACGGAAATCCAATCTCCCGCTCCAGGCTGTCCACCAGATGGGTCAGCCCCGACTGCGTGTAGCCAACTACCTCGGATGCTTTCGAAAAACTTCCAAGATCTACCGCCGTCATCAATATTTCCAGTTTTTTGGCATCCATGCCGCACCTCCTTTTATGATATTACATTTTGTCATATTTCTATTATAAACTAGATTTTCACAAACCACAAGGAAGGCTTTATAATGATGATTACAAAAAAGTTTTCAATTCTCATGTAAAAGGAGTGAATATCTATGACGCAGACCTGTCTTTCCCATAAGCAACGGCTTTTAGTTGCCGGAACATTATTCGGTATGTTCTTCGGCGCCGGAAATCTGATTTTTCCGGTACATCTCGGTCAGCTTGCCGGACGCCAGTTTCTCCCGGCAGCGATTGGATTTATTCTGACTGCCGTCGGCATTCCGATCCTGGGTGTTGCCGCGATCGGAAGCACGCATTCGGAGGGACTTCAGGATCTGTCCCGCCGCGTCGGACACAGATATAGCTATTTCTTTACCTGTCTGCTCTACCTGACAATCGGACCGTTTTTCGCTATTCCGCGGTGCGCTACGACCTCCTTTACCGCCGGAGTCAGACCCCTTTTAGGAACACAGCTTTCCGAACAGACTATGCTGCTTTTGTTTTCGCTGATCTTCTTTGCGCTGGTGTTTGTATTTTCCATTCGTCCAGGCAGCATCACGCTCTGGATCGGAAAAATCATCAATCCGCTGTTTCTTCTGTTTCTAGGCGTTCTGATTGTGACTGCCCTGCTTCATCCGAGCATCGAGGTTTCAGCGGCAGTTCCCGATGCCTCTTATCAGAATGGAGCTTTCTTTTCCGCGCTCTCCCAGGGCTATGAAACCATGGATGCGATTGCCGGACTCGCATTCGGGATCGTGGTCATTTCGGTTATCCGCCAGATGGGCGTGCGGGAAGATTCAACCATTGCAAAAGAGGTTCTGCATTCCGGTATGCTGGCTGGGCTTCTGATGGCATTTATCTATCTGCTTACCATCCTGATTGGAGTACAGTCACTGGGACAATTCGAACTTTCAGAAAACGGCGGCATCGCCCTCTCCCAGATTGCAGACTACTACCTTGGACGGATGGGCACCTGGATCCTCGCCATTGCGATCACGTTCGCCTGCCTCAAGACCTCCATCGGGCTTGTAACGAGCTGTGCGGAAACCTTTGTGAAACTGTTTCCCCATGCCCTTTCCTACCGTGCATGGGCGGTCGTTTTTACCCTTTTTTCACTCATTGTGTCAAATATAGGACTGTCCGCTATCATCACTTACTCGGTTCCTGTTTTGATGCTGATTTACCCGCCAGCCATCACGCTGATTCTCCTCGCGCTGCTTGGAAATGCATTCCAGCATAACAAAAAAGTCTATGTCTGCGTTACCATTTGTTCCTGGGCAGCTTCCATCTTTGACTTTTTAGCAGCTCTGCCGGACGAAATGCAGTCTGCCCTACATCTGGAACCCGTCATCGCATTTGCCAGACATACGCTTCCGCTGTTTGATTTGAACCTCGGATGGATTCTGCCATCGCTTGTCGGGCTTTGTATTGGACTTCTCTGGAGACAGAAAGAAAAATCAGCAGACCACTCACACCTTCCTGTATTCCCCATATCTTAATAGTATGAACGAACCGCAGGAGGCAACCATGAAACGAACTAAATTTGCAGCTGCCCTGGCTGTGCTCACTCTGCTTACCACCCTGACCGGGTGTGGACAGGCGAAGGAGGCGGACGGGGCGCTTGAACCGGTCACACTCAATGAGGTAGCCCACTCGATTTTTTATGCGCCACAGTACGCCGCGATCGAGCTGGGCTATTTTAAGGATGAAGGCATCGCTCTGACACTCGTAAACGGTGCCGGTGCCGACAAGGTTATGACCTCGCTCATCTCCGGGGATGCCGATATCGGATTCATGGGCTCAGAGGCAAGTATCTATGTCTACCAGGAAGGTTCCGCCGATTATGCTGTCAATTTTGCCCAGCTGACCCAGCGTGCCGGAAACTTTCTCGTTGGACGAAGTGCCGAACCAGACTTTTCCTGGCAGGATCTGAAAGGCAAAAAGGTGCTTGGCGGGCGCGCGGGTGGAATGCCGGAAATGGTCTTTGAGTATATTTTAAAGAAAAATGGCATCGATCCAAAAAATGACCTGACAATCGATCAGAGTATCAATTTCGGGCTGACAGCGGCGGCGTTTACGAGTAATGACGCGGATTACACGGTCGAGTTCGAGCCCTTCGCCACCACCCTTGAAACCGAAGGAAATGGCACCGTTGTCGCCTCGCTCGGCGTCGATTCCGGTTATGTCCCCTACACCGCCTACTGTGCAAAGCAGAGCTATCTAAATAGGCATCCGGAAATTATCCAGTCGTTCACGAATGCCATCCAGAAGGGCTTAGCTTACGTCAACTCCCACAGTGCGGATGAAATCGCCGAGACAATCCAACCTCAGTTTCCAGAAACAGACCGCGCGGCAATCGCCCGCATCGTTGAACGCTACAAAGCGCAGGACACCTGGAAAAATGATACCATTTTCCACAGGGACAGCTTTGAGCTTCTGGAAAATATTCTGGAAGAAGCAGGTGAACTCAAGGAACGGATTCCTTATGAAAAACTGGTAACGACCACGTATTCTGAAAAAGCGGCTGGATTGCAGAATGAATAACTAGCCATGAAAAAAGCTGTCGTGTATCACTATTCAAACATGACAGCTCTTTATTTTTATGCCGCAAACACTCCCATTACCTTCTTAAAATAGTCCCAGAGTCCCGCTTTCTCCACCGTTTCTGCCGCTTCTATCTCTACACTTCCCAATTCCCGTCCATCCAGCTGGTAGACCAGATGTCCGATCACATCACCTTCCCGAACCGGCGCTTTGCAGGATTCTTCCATCATCCACTCTTTTTCGATTCCATCCAGATTCTCTCCTCCCATCGAAAGGTAAGAAAAGGTTCCCCGCAGACGCCCTGCAACCTGTTCCTGGATGCCGCCTGCCACCGTCGTTTCCGGCACAGCTCCCGGATTTTCATCTTTGTAAAGATGACAATTTGCAAACCCATAATTTAATAATGTGACCGCATCCGCAAACCGCGCCTTATAATCCGGTGCTGCCAGAATGACGGCAATCAGATCAACGCCATCTTTCCGCCCGGTTGCGGACAGACAATATTTTGCCAGCGATGTAGAACCTGTTTTCAGTCCCGTCACCTCAAAATTTGTCACCATTTTCAGCAGCTTATTCGTATTGGAAAGTCCAAATTCCTTCTCTCCCTGCTTGGTCCGGTGCGTTATATTTTCCATCCAGATCGTTGAATACTGAAAAATTTCCGGATACTTCGTGATCAATTCCCGCGACATGAGGGCAATGTCGCGCGCCGACATCGCGTGCGTCGTAGACGCCGTCAAACCGCAGCAATCCTCAAACTTTGCTGTCTCCATTCCAAGCCCTTTCGCCCGCTCGTTCATCATCGCAACAAATGCCTCCTCACTGCCGCCGATATACTCTGCCATTGCCACACTGGCATCATTTCCCGATGCAATGACGATGCACTTGATCAGCGTTTCGACCGTCTGTACCTCCCCTTCTTCCAAAAACACCTGGGATCCCCCCATGGATTTCGCATGCGCGCTGGTCGTGACCTCATCTTGCAAATGAATTTTTTCCGAATGTAACGCATCAAAAATCAGAAGCAGCGTCATAATCTTCGTCACGCTGGCTGGATTTCGCGCCTCGTCCGCATTTTTTTCGTACAAAATAGTTCCGGTGGAGGCTTCCATAAGGATCGCCTCCGGTGCCTGGACGGGAAGCTCTGCGGCATTTTCTGCTGCCTGCGCTGTCTCTGCGGTTACTGAAACGGGAATCCACAGTTCCTCCGCGTAAGATATGAGCATACCACTTCCCCCCAATTTACCAATTCCAAGCTGTATGCCTGACACACATTCTCCCATCGTAAGCACAACCGCTACACCAATCGCTGCCAGCCCTCTCCAAGCATTTTTGTTTAAATACTCTCTTCTCCTGTCTCTGCCCCCTTCGTCCCAACACATACATTCTTTTTCCCGAAACAGCTTCTTTTTCACAAACCAACACCATTTTTCCACACGCTTCCATTTCAAATACCACGCCTCTCCCTGCATGATACATTTTTCATTCATATCTTCCTCCGTCTGCACATACTCTCTTCTCAAGATATGGCATATCCGCCCGTCCCTATGCCAAAGAGAATTGTAAGAAACTGTCATAGACCACCTTTCCTTTTTATGGTATACTATAAGAACACAGACAGGCTTATAAAAACGTTTTCCGCTCTCTTTCTTGCTGTGTCGAGTCGGTGGCAAACTTTCTCGGCCTGTTATTACTATCTGACGCAAAAAACGACAGATAAATATGAATAAACAAAAGGTGAAAACTATGATGAGAAGAAATTCCTCCCTTGGAAGCGTTGGATTTTCTGCACGTGGCGGACGTTCCAGGCGACGGCACGGCGGTTCCTCCAAACTTCCGTATTTAATTTTAATCGGCATTCTGATTGTACTGCTTGGAATTGCCGCGTTCCTCTGGGTGCGCCGCTCTCCGGCAGAACATGTATCTTCGGTTCCAGCGGCAACCGAAACGGATTCTGAAAATGGAGTAATTTCCCTTGATAATGCATCTGCACCTGCTGATGACAGCCTCGAGGGTGTCATCGCTCAGGCAAAGCTTCTGGCAGACGGTTATGACTATGACGGGGCAATCAATCTCCTGTCCAGCAGTACATACGCATCTGACGAGTCCGTGACGGCAGCGATCGACGAATACAACGCCACCAAAGAAACACTGGTGCGCGCTGATCCGCGCAAGGTAACGCATGTATTCTTCCATACACTGATTATGGATACCTCGAAAGCATTTGACGGCGACAGCCGCGAAAAGGGTTATAATCAGGTCATGACGACCAAGGATGAATTTATGAAGATTCTCCAGTCGATGTATGAGCGCGGTTTCGTTCTGGTACGTCTGCACGATGTAGCATATGAGGTGACCGCAGAGGACGGTTCCAGGCATTTCCAGGAGGGCGATATCATGCTTCCGGAAGGTAAGAAGCCGTTCGTCATGTCACAGGATGATGTCTGCTACTACGAATACATGGATGGCGACGGATTCGCCTCCCGTATGATTATCGGCGAGGATGGCAAGCCAACGAACGAGATGAAGATGGACGACGGTTCTGTTTCCGTCGGTTCCTATGATCTGGTGCCGTTACTGGATGATTTCATCAAAGAGCACCCGGATTTCTCCTACCGCGGCGCAAAAGCGTGCATTGCTTTTACCGGTTACAATGGCATCCTGGGCTACCGCACCGATTCCGCCTACAATACTGACGAGTACAAAGCGGAACACCCGGATTTCAACTTTGAGGAAGAACGCGCCAACGCAGCAAAAGTCGTCCAGTGCCTGCGCGACGACGGTTTTGAAATTGCCTCCCACAGCTGGGGACACCGCAACATGGGTACGATCCCAATGGATAAATTCCGTGAAGATACCGATAAATGGGCAAATGAAGTCGAAACGCTGACCGGTCCGTGTGATATCATCCTCTTCCCGTTTGGAAGCGATATTGGGGACTGGCATCCGTATGATACAAGCAGCGAGCGCTTCCAGTACCTGTACAACAAGGGATTCCGTTACTTCTGTAACGTAGATTCCTCCCAGTATTTCGTCCAGATCGGCGACGATTATATGCGACAGGGGCGTCGGAATCTCGACGGCTACCGGATGTATTATGACCTTCCGGAAAGTGGAGTCGGCGGCGACCATTTGAGTGACCTGTTTGATGTCAACGCGGTATTTGACCGGTCAAGACCTACTCCGGTGCCGAAGATGACGGAGTAAGATAAAGCTGTAATCCAATTTTAAATAAAAGAAAGAGAAATCGAGCATTTGTTCGATTTCTCTTTCTTTTTTAAAAACCCCGGAGTCTTCCACACTCCGGGGCACACCTTTTCTTTCAAGCACAGCTTTCCGTTGCAAATCTTAGAACTGCACAATCTCCTCAATCGGCTCTGCCTTTTCCACGTAATCTGCATAAAGCATCGGACCTTCGCCCTCATACTCCGGCATATACTCATATTCTACGCGGGCACGTACTTTGACCCAGTCTTTCGTCTCAAGCAGACGGGCATTTTTTGCCTTGCACATGAAACCTAAGAACGTCATATCTGCCTCGCAGCAGGTCATCGCCATACGTCCAGGAACAAAGTTGTTCTTCGGGAAATCCGGGGTTTTCAGTACCATGCCGGTAAATTCAACGGTCTTTCCACGGTAACGATCCGGTTTATCCATCGCATCAATATACCAGATACCATATGCCTCCGGCGGAATCTCGATCACTTCGGCATTGACATCAAATGGAAGATCCGCTTCGGTCACTTCCTCAATTTCGCCCTCTGCGTCCTCAAATACGATCTGAACCTGCGGGTTCATGCCCTTTAAAGTACGGCGGTATACATCCAGATCCTCGATCTCGTCGCAACGGTTCATAATAATCATTTCCGTGTTGCGGACCATGGCACCAATCAATGGTTTCATGTTCTGCAGGTATAAATCAAATGTGGAACCATCGATGATCGTGATCTGCTGATACAGATCCCAATCGTTCGGAAGTTTCAGGGCATCCAGATTCCACATACCGTTCCACTCCATCAGAACTCGCTCCGGATTGTAAAGAAGCTCCAGATCCTGTAGGTATTCCGGCGTCAGCTTTTCCGCTTCCTCTATATAGACAACCGCTGTATGAGTCTGCTTTAAAAGCTCCTCATCATACTCTTCCTCGCCCTCTTCGCAGACAATCAGAAGTGTTTTTCCTTCGGTCTGGAAATAATCCTGCTGCATTGTAAATTTAATAAACTGGGTTTTTCCAGCTTCCAGAAAACCATTGATGAGAAACAACGGCATCTTATCTTCATTCATAGTTCATTCTCCTTGTATTTACGCGTTAAACGCTGCCTTCAGACCCTCTTCGTCCAGCTCGGCACCGATCACGCACACCTTTCCGGTAAAATCCGGTGCTCCCTCACGGATCTCAGCCTGCTCCGGAACCATATCAAAATGCAGCCATACACCCTTTTCTTCACTCGGAACCATGCCTTTCGCACGCAGAACCTCGCCGTATTTATCACCATAAGCCAGATCATCCAGAATCTTCTGCAGATCTTCTTTCTTCATCACGCCGACATTCTCCAAGCCCCAGCTTGTAAATACATCATCTGCATGATGGTGTCCTTCGTGATCGTGGTGGTGGTCATGGCAGCCACAGCCACACTCGTCATCATGGTCGTGATGATGATGCTCATGGTCATGATGATGGTGCTCATGATCGTGATCATGACAGCCACAATCGCAGTCATCGTCATGGTGATGATGCTCGTGATCATGATCATGGCAGCCACAGTCGCAGTCATCGTCATGGTGGTGATGCTCATGATCGTGGTCATGGCAGCCGCAATCGCAGTCATCATCGTGATCATGATGGTGATGATGCTCATGCATATGCTCTCTTGCCTCTTTCATCAGCTCCTCTGCCATATCATCTTCCTGCTCGATCATCTCAAGAAGCTGTGCGCCGGTCAGCTCGCTGCATGGAGTGGTCACGATGGTTGCCTTTGCATTGTGCTGACGAAGCATCTCAACCGCGCCCTGTACCTTCTTCGGATCCGCTACATCGGTACGGCTTAACACGATCGTGCCTGCATTTTCGATCTGGTTGTTGAAAAACTCACCGAAGTTCTTCATATACATACGGCATTTGTTGACATCTACCACGGTAACCGCACTGTTTAACATAACCTCAATCTCAGAAGCTACATTTTTTACTGCATTCATAACATCAGACAGCTTGCCGACGCCTGACGGCTCGATGATAACACGATCCGGCTGATATTTAGTCAGAACTTCCTCGAGGGAACGTCCAAAATCGCCGACCAGAGAGCAGCAGATACAGCCGGAGTTCATCTCACGGATCTCGATGCCAGCGTCTTTTAAAAAACCGCCGTCAATGCCGATCTGTCCAAATTCATTTTCAATCAGAACGACTTTCTCGCCTGAAATTGCTTCTTTTAAAAGCTGTTTAATAAACGTAGTCTTTCCTGCACCCAGGAAACCGGAAATAATATCAATCTTTGTCATTTTACTTACCTTCTTTTCTGTACAAATGTGTACTGACTGTAAATCATTGTCCGCCCGGTACCTGGCATCCCGGCAATGCATAGCTTTACATCGCCCGAATCTGCCGAAGTTCCGATCAGCCACTTATTATTTTACACAAATACCTAGTAAAGTCAAGCATCGGCAAAATCCCGTTACTGGGCGCGTGTGAACAGTAACGTTTTTAGCCTCACATATATGCAGCCTTTTTGAGACCAAAAACGCCCTATAAAGACACAGTAATCGTCCGCTTCCAGCTCGCCCCAGCATACACTGCCGTGATAAGCTCTGCCAGCCAGAACGCGTGCCAGACACCGGTAGGACCGATGATCCGGCTGAGCACAAATGCGATCGGAATAATAATCACGGCATAGCGCATCAGGGAAATTTTCAGAGATTTAAGTCCCATTCCAAGTCCCTCAAACGCGCCGGAAGCAATGACGGAAACCGTTGACATGACAAAGCCCGGGCTGATGAGCCGGAGCGCCGTTCTGCCGATCTCCACCGTCGAAGGCGTCTGCGTAAACAGCCCCATCAGGAAATCCGGCATCAGCTCGCCAAGCAGGGTTCCCGCTGTCATGATAATGCCAACAATCATGAAGGCCGCGCGGAAGATCTTTTTCACCCTCTCCTGCTCGCCTGCACCGTAATTGTAACCGATCAGCGGGCGCATTCCCTGCACCACGCCGCTGGCTCCCTGATAAAGCAGTGCCTGCAGCTTGTAGTAAACACCCAGCACCAGAATATATACCTGCGAAAATGGTGCCAGAATCGCATTGAGCGCCGTCAGAAGCAGGGATGTCAGCGCCATATTGAGTGTTGCCGCGATTCCGACTGAATACATACCGCCGCAGATCTCCTTCGTCGGACGCATTTCCCGCAGCGAAATCTCCACATTTAACGGTTTCACATGGTTTAAAATCAAATAAAACAGCAGCGACGCCGTCTGCCCGATTCCTGTCGCCCACGCCGCACCGCGGATTCCCAGTTCCGGCATGGGGCCTAAGCCAAAGATAAAGATCGGGTCCAGCACGATATTGACGCCGCATCCAATCAAGACGGCTGCCATCGATATTTTCATCTTTCCAACCGACTGGTAGACCTTTTCATATGCCATTCCCATCGTGTCGATCGTTGAAAACAGAAACACATTGCAAAAATACGTCAGTCCATAGGAAATCGTTACCTCATCGCTCGTAAACATCCGCAGGAAATACGGAATCACCGCCATTCCTAAAATCGTTAAAATCATTCCATGTAAGGCACTTAAAAATACTCCCTGCGATGCTGTCTGGTTCGCCATCCGTGTTTTTCCTTCGCCAAGGCGTCTCGCCACCATCGCATTGATACCAACGCCAAACCCAACCCCGGCTGCGTGCGCGAGGTTCTGGATCGGATAGACAAGCGAAACCGCCGTCATCGCGTCCTCACTGATCATTGCCACGAAAATGCTGTCCACGATATTGTAGAGTGCCCCGGCGATCATCGATATGATGACCGGGATTCCCATCGAAAGCAGCAGCGGGACAACTGGTTTTTCCTTCATGTAGGTCTGATCCATTTTTCCATCTCCATTCCCTTTTTTATTTTTCACTTTTCATGAGCGTTTCTGACACATTCTTCGCAAAAAAACACCTGGGGTTCTTCTTCAAAGCATTTCTTATCAAATAAAAAGAGACTACGGACTTTACTGTTTATCTCAGAAACAGTACAAACCCTATAGTCTCTTTAACGCTTAGACAAGCTATTCGATTTTCGTTTTCTATCGCCGACCAGCAACTCTGCAAGCTTTTGCTGGCGATCTGCCCATTCCGGCAACCGAATATTATTATAACCGCAAGCCATTTTATTTGTCAACCACTCCCCGGCAAATCATCGCGGCAAATTCCTGCTGCCACCACGTTTTCTTACGGCACTTTCGGTTCCAAAAATGCCTACCCGTGAACAGAAACATGAGCATACAGAATGTGTATGTTTTACAAAAAACATCCTATTTGCGGGCAGTAGCAGCTATCCCTCTCTGTATCAGCGAAAAGAGCAGAAACGCCGCCAGATCCACCACAACAACGCTCGCGCCCGCCGGTGTTGAGTACGTGTAGGACAGCACCATTCCTCCAAAGAAACAGATCAGCGACAGAATCCCCGATGCGATGACCACCCCCCGGAAGCTCTTGAACACCCGCATGGAGGTCAGAGCCGGGAAAATAATCAGACTGGAGATCAGCATCGCGCCCATCATCCGCATTCCAATCACAATCGTGATCGCGGTCAGAACCGCTATCAGCACGTTATAGAGCGACACATTGACGCCGGTCGCCTTGGCAAAGCTCTCATCAAAGGTAACCGCAAATACTTTGTTATAGCAAAAAAGATATAATCCAAGCACCACCATGGAAAGCACCGCCGCAAACTGGACATCTTCCCGGCTCATCGCGAGAATGCTTCCAAACATATAGCTGCTGACATCGGTCGTCATACCGGTTGTCAGGGAAGTTACGATAATACCGATTGCAAGCGCACTGGCCGAGATCATCGCAATCGCAGCGTCACTCTTTACTTTTCCATGTTCCGTAATCCGCAGCAGGAAAAATGCCGCCAGCACGACCACCGGAATCGAAACCTTTAAAGGTGACCAGCCTGCCGCCAGTGCAATCGAAAGGGATCCGAACGAAACATGGGATAAACCGTCTCCAATCATTGAGTAGCGTTTGAGCACCAGGCTGACACCCAGCAGAGAGGCGCAGAGAGAGACTAAAAGACCGCCGATCAGCGCCCGCACCATAAACGGGTATGATAACATTTCAGATATAATTCCCATCTTCTACACCTCCTTCTCCGCATTTCTGTCTTTCAAATGCTGTTTCGTTTCAGAATCAGTTTCCGAACCCATTTCCGGCTTCTGCATCTTCCTGATTCCATCCTTCTGCATCGGCACTCCGCATCTGTGTCCCAGAGTTGCCAGCTCTTCCCGTCCCAGGAAAGAATGAGCAATCTCACTCTTTACATATTCTTTCATCGTACCCCAGAACAGCGGCTTCTGCCGCATCTGCAAAATTTTTCCTCCCTGATGCACAATATTTGCCATATCATGGGAAACCATCAGGATTGCAACCTTTTCTTCCTGATTCAGTTTCCGGATCAGCTGGTAAAAATCCAGAATTGCCGACGGATCGAGTCCCGTGATCGGCTCATCGAGAATCAGCAGCTTATCCGTCGCACAGAGCGCCCGCGCGATCAGAACACGCTGTTTCTGACCGCCGGAAAGCTCTCGGAAACAGCTTTTTTCCAGATCGCGGATTCCCAGACGATCCAGATTTGCCCGCGCTTCTTTCTTTTCTTTCATCGAATAAAACGGGCGGCTGCCGCGTTTTCCCAGGCACCCGGAGATAACCACCTCAAACACAGTCGCTGGAAAGTCCTTCTGCGCGTCGGTCTGCTGCGGCAGGTAACCAATACCGGCTTTTTTTAATTCTTCCGAATATTCAATCCTGCCCGAAGTCGGTTTTAAAAGTCCCAGAATGCCCTTCATCAGGGTACTTTTTCCCGAACCATTTTCCCCGACAATGCAGATGTAATCGCCCTCATTTACCTCCAGGTTCACATCCAGCACCGCATCCTGGTTTTCATAACCAAAACCTACATGCTCACATTTTAAGAGTAATCCCATCTATAATTCCTTTCACTACTGCTCTACTCTTCTATTGTCATAAACATTCACCATGGCTAAAGACTTTTTCCCATAATCATCTATTCTTTTTATGACAATCCCTTTTTCAAGTTCTTTACGTTCTGCTCCATCAATTCCAGATAGGTAACGCCTGAATCAAACTGGTGTCTCGTCACATTGTGGCAGGAGTGGAACAACAGTGGTTCCGCGCCCGTCTCTTCCCCGATGATCTCCGCCACGCGTGGGCTGGAAAGCTCCAGGTAATAGACGGCTGGTATCTGTTCCTCCCGCACCTTATCGATCAGGTAGGCGATCGTCTTGGCACTCGGCTCCGTATCCGTACTGCATCCTGAAAATGCCGCCCTGTATTCCAGCCCATACTCATCGAAAAAGTACCGGAGTGGAAATTTATCACCGAAAACGACGAGACGGCGCTTGGCATGGGAGACAACTTCTCTGAATTCTGCATCCAATTCCGTCAATTTATCCTGATAGGACGCGCAGTTTTCCGCATAGGAAGCCGCATGCGCCGGATCTTCCTGTGCCAGCACCTCCGCCAGCACGCCAGCCAGCTTTTTCGCATTGACCGGGGACGTCCAGATGTGCTCGTCATATTCAATCTCGACGCCGTGACCATCGTCCTCATCCAGATACTCTTGAGCGTGATCTTCATCATGAACCGCCACATCTTCCATATCATGCTCTTCCTCGCTGTGAATATGCTCTTCTGTGTCGTGTTCTTCTTCACTGTAAACATGGTCCTCTGGCTCATGTTCTTCTTCACTGTGAGCATGATCTTCCGACTCGTGATCGTGATCACCCGCATGAACTGTTCCATCCGCATGAACATGCGTATGTCCATGATCGTGCGCCTCTCCATCTTCCATGCCCTCGACGATCTCCTCCTGCACTACATCCACGCAGTCCATCATCGTCACGACGCGCTTCGGTCCGGTGCCTTCCCCGAAGGAATCAAGCACCTGCGAAAGCCACTGTTCCATCGTACCGCCGTTGCAGACTAACAGATCTGCATTCTGGATCGTGATCATGTCCGCCGGCGTCGGCTCGAACGAATGGCTATCCATGCCCGCCGGAACGACCATCGTCAGCCGGATCGAATCCCCGGCAATCTGCCGGAGGAAATCGTAATACGGAAATAGCGTCGTCACAACGTTTAAGCGCGTATCACCAGACGCATCTGCCCCTTTTAACGGATTCGACGATGAATCCGATGCAGTTTCCCGCCGTGGCGTACACGCTGTAAGAACACAGGAAAAGGCAATCAAAAAAGCAAGCATCCATGATATCCATTTACATTTAAATCCATTCTTGTGTTTTACCATATTTCTTTTTTACCCTTAACTTCTTCTATATTCAGTAAATGTTTTTCAATAAACATTTCGAATTACTATTTCAAATATCATTTTCTTTCACAACTGTTTCTCTTTTCACAGCTATGAACAAACACAGACACTACTCCATTCTTCCATGTGACTCATTCTTTTTCTTCACAATCTCCGCTACTTCCGACGGATGTGCCACAATATACTGCGGGTGGCAGCCTTCCAGCTCTTCCCTGTTACGGAAGCCCCAGAGCACACCGACCGTGTCCATTCCGGCATTCAGCCCAGTTTCCATATCTGTATTCGTATCGCCCAGATACAGACACTCTTCCTGTTTTATACCCAGTTCCCGGCAGATGGCGAACGCTCCGTCTGGAGCCGGTTTTTTCGGCGTTCCCGCCTGCTCGCCGCGCACCACATCAAAATATCCTTTCCCAAAGAATGTCTCAATATTCACAATTGCCTGCTCATGCGGCTTGTTCGAAAGGACAGCCACATGTACACCCATCTTTTTTAACGACGCCAGCAGTTCCCGGATACCGTCATATGGCTCTACGTCTTTCAGGCAGTATTTAGAGAAATTCTCCATATAAATCGGAAGCGACGCTTCATAATGAACCAGCTTCTCATCTCCCGCCAGCACCAGCGCGCGCTTCATCTGCATCCGGTATCCATTTCCCACGATCCGTTTCGTTTCCTCCGGTGTAACATGGCGCAGTCCGAATGCATCCAATGTTAAATTTGTCACATAAGTCAGCGCATAAACCGTATTTAAAAGAGTTCCATCCAAATCAAATATACATAAGCGGTACATTGCGTTTCTTCCTTTCTGTTTCCATCTTTTCTTGTAACTTTTTTGTTACTGTTCACGCATACGTGCCCAGTAACGGAATTTGCCGTGGCTTCGCA